>NZ_JBFUFO010000050.1:0-64318 GCF_056403395.1 Variovorax sp. P2_H12
GGCGGATTGGGCGCCGCCACGGGGGCGGGCGCGACCGGCCCCGCGGCCGCCGGCGCACGCGCCGCGGCACCGGCCTTGCCGGCCAGCGGCAGGTTCGGATCCCAGTCGCGGTTCTTGCGTGCCTCGGCCTCGTCCTGCTCGGCGCCGCCGCGCTGGGTCTTGGTCATGAACGGGATCGGCACCTTGGTCACGTAGACCGCGATGCCGAGCGCGATGCCGAGCCCCAGCACCAGGCCCACGATCATCCCGATGACGATGTTGCCGCTTTGTCGTTTTTTCATGGTGGAGGAGGGAATCACATCTTTTGCGGCGCGCTGACGCCCAGAACAGCGAGCCCATTGTGCAGCACCCGCGCGGTCGCCGCGACCAGCGCCAGGCGGGCCCGCTTGACCGGCTCGTCGTCGACCAGGATGCGCTCGGCGTCGTAGTAGCTGTGGTAGCTCGCGGCCAGTTCTCGCAGGTAGAAGGTGACGTCGTGGGGCGCGAAATCCCTGGCCGCGGCGGTCAGCATCTCGGGGTACTTGGCCAGTTGCAGCAGCAGCGCCTGCGAGGCCGGGCTTTGCAGCGCAGACAGGTCCACGCCGTCGAGCGTCGCGGCATCGCCGCCCCAGGCCGCCAGCACCGAGCAGATGCGCGCGTGGGCGTACTGCACGTAGTAGACCGGGTTGTCGTTGTTCTGCGCCAGCGCCAGGTCGATGTCGAAGGTGTATTCGGTGTCGGGCTTGCGGCTCAGCAGGAAGAAGCGCACCGCATCGGTGCTGGTCCATTCGATCAGGTCGCGCAGGGTGACGTAGCTGCCGGCGCGCTTGCTGATCTTGACCTCTTCGCCGCCGCGCACCACGCGCACCATGGTGTGCAGCACGTAGTCGGGGTAGCCGGCCGGGATGCCGACCCCGGCCGCCTGCAGCCCGGCGCGCACGCGCGCGATCGTGCCGTGGTGGTCGGTGCCCTGGATGTTGACCACCTTGTGGAAGCCGCGCTCCCATTTGGCGATGTGATAGGCCACGTCGGGCACGAAGTAAGTGTAGGTGCCGTCGCCCTTCCTCATTACGCGGTCCTTGTCGTCCCCGTAGTCGGTCGACTTCAGCCACAGGGCGCCGTCCAGCTCGTAGGTCTTGCCGGCATCGACGAGCTTCTGCACCGTGGCCGCCACCCGGCCGCTGGTATAGAGGCTGGACTCGAGGTAGTAGTTGTCGAACCGGACCTGGAAGGCCTTCAGGTCGAGGTCCTGCTCATGGCGCAGGTAGGCGACCGCGAACTGGCGGATCGAGTCGAGGTCGTCGACGTCGCCGCTGGCCGTGTACTCGCGGTCGTCCGAACGCACAGTCTTCCTGGCCTTGAAGTCGGCCGCGATGTCGGCGATGTACTCGCCGTTGTAGGCCTGCTCGGGCCATTCGGGGTCGCCCGGCTTGAAGCCCTTGGCGCGCAGCTGGGTGCTGGTGGCCAGCGTCTGGATCTGCACGCCGGCGTCGTTGTAGTAGAACTCGCGCCAGACCTGGTCGCCTTGCGTCGCCAGCAGGTTGCAGATGGCGTCGCCGAGGGCGGCCTGGCGGCCGTGGCCGACGTGCAGCGGCCCGGTCGGGTTGGCCGAGACGAACTCGACCAGCACCCGCTCCTCGCGGGCCGGCTGCCGCCCGAAAGCGGCGCCGGCGGCGAGCACCTCGCGCACCACCTGCTGCCGGGCGACGGTCTTGAGGCGGATGTTCAGGAAGCCGGGGCCGGCGATCTCGACCGTCTCCACCCACTGGGCGAAGGCGGGCGTGGCCTGCAATGCGGCCGCGAGTTCTTCGGCGAGTTCGCGCGGCTTGCGCTGCAGCGGCTTGGCCAGCTGCATGGCGGCGGTGCTGGCGAGATCGCCATGGGCCGCCACCTTGGGCGACTCGAACGCGGCTTTGACGCCGGCGCCGGGCGAGAGGGATTCGAGCGTGTTCGCGAGCGCCGCGAGCAGCTCCTGTTTGACCAATAGCATCGGCGAATTTTACCGGGGGCCCGAAAGCCGGCCGTAACAAGCGTCATCCAACGGTGAACATCGGCCGTTAGGATGGGCAACCCCGGGGCGGGGAAAACCGTCACAGCCCAACTCCCAAGGACTCCTCCATCATGAAAAAGCTCATTTCCCTGCTGGCTCTGGGCGCCTCCCTCTCGTTCGGCGTCGCGCACGCATCCACCTGCGACACCCAGGCGGCGGACAAGAAGCTGAATGGCGCGGCCAAGACCAGCTTCGTCAAGAAGTGCGAAAAGGACGCCGCGGCCGCAGCCGCGCCGACTTGCGCGACGAAGGCGATCGACAAGAACGGCAAGCCGCTGGCCGGGGCCGCCAAGACCAGCTTCATGAAGAAGTGCGAAGCGGACGCGAAGGGGTAGCTCGCCCCCAGGTTGCCCGGCACTTCGTGTCCTGGCGCCCACCCCCTGCCGGGGGCAACACCTGCGGCCTGGCAAAGCCAGTTCCGCGGTGTATTGAGCTCCCCCCCAGGTTGGGCTCACTTCGTGTAGCCCGCCCACCCCCTACCGGGGGCAACACCAGCGGCCCGGCGGAGCCGGTTCCACGGTGTTTCACCAACGGGCCTGGCTGCGCCGGCCTCGATGGCGGCTCGCTACTTCAGGACGCCGAAGAGGTTGTTGGCGTCGTCGGTCCAGGGCTCCAGGCCTGCGATCTGCTGAATGCTTGAGCTGGCCAGGCCAATGGCGCCCTCGGTCAGCCGGCCCGGCTCGCGGGCGACCAGCACCCAGTCGGTGTTGCGCAGCCCCTCGGCGCTGGGCTCGTCGTGCACCAGCGCCACGTGCAGGCCCTTGGCCAGCGCGATCTTCTCGACCACCGGCGCCAGCGCCAGGAAGCGGTTGGTGACGTGGAAGGCGACGATGCCGCCCGGCCGCATGTGCCTGAAATAGAGGTCCAGCGCCTGCGCCGTGATCAGGTGGACCGGCACGGAATCGCCCGAGAAGGCGTCGACCGCCAGCACGTCGAAGGCCTGCGGGCTCTCGCCTTCCAGCGCCAGCCGGGCATCGCCGAGCACCCGCTCGATGCGCGCCGGGCTGTCGGCGAGGAAGCTGAACTCGCTGTCAGCGAGTTCGAACACCTGCGGATTGATCTCGTAGACCCGGTAGGTGTCGCCGGGCCGGCCGTAGGTCGCCAGCGTGCCGGCGCCCAGCCCGATCAGCCCGACGCGGCGCGGCGTGGCCGGCGCCGCCGCGATCGCCAGGCCGACCCCCGAGCTCGGCCCGTAGTAGGCGGTCGGCTCGCGCCGGCGTGACGGCGCCAGGTACTGCTCGCCGTGCTTGACGGAGCCGTGGAACATCTGGCGTACCTTGTCGCCGGCGACGCCGCGCTCGGCGTCGAGCGTGACCAGCGTGCCGTAGAAGTTGCGCTGCATGCGGCGCGCGCCGGTCGCATCGACCTCGACCTGCAGCGCCAGAAACCAGGCACAGGCTCCCGCCAGCGCCAGCGAAGCCGCCATGCCGATGCGCCGCCGGCGCCACAGCACGGCCGCGATCAGCGCGCACAGCACGAGGCCGACGCCCAGTTCGTAGTAGGCCGGCAACACGTGCGGCGCCACCAGCCCGACGCTGATGCCGCCGAGCGCGCCGCCCAGCGACAGCATCAGGTAGAAGCGCGTCAGGTAGGCGCCACCGGGGCGCAGGCGCGCCATTTCGCCGTGCAGGAACATGCACAGCGCGAACAGGCCGACGATGTAGATCGGCAGCGCCGTGCGCAGGTCGGAGCCCAGGCTGTGCTGCAGCCCGAACGCGCACAGCGCCAGCATCGCAGCGGCCAGCGGGACGAACAGGGGGCGGCGATACCAGCGGTCGCTCTCGAAGGTCAGGACGAAGGTCAGCAGGTAGACCGAGAGCGGCAGCACCCACAGGAAGGGAATGGCCGCCACGTTCTGCGTGATGTGGTTCGTGATGGCGAGCAGCAGCCAGGAGCCCAGGGCCGGCAGGGCCAGCCACATCAGATGGTCGGCGGTGCGCGGTCGTACTGCGGGCGTCGCGTCGACCTGCCGCGGCGCGACGGCAGGCGCCGCGGCGCTCGCCCAGTGGCGCGACACGTAGAGCGTGGTGCCGGCGCACAGCAGCACGAAGACGCCGTAGGCCACCGACCAACCCCAGGCCTGCTGCAACAGCGAGCTGCGCGGCTCGATGAGCACCGGGTAGCTCAGCAGCGACACCAGCGAGGCCAGGTTCGAGAGCGAGAAATAGCGGTACACCTGCGCCCCCCACGGCGTGCGCGCCACCCAGGATTGCACCAGCGGCCCGGTGGTCGAGAGCAGGAAGTACGGCAGGCCGATGGTGCCGAGCAAAAGGCCCAGGATCCACAGCGTGGGGTCCTCGGCGCCGCTCGGCTTCCAGCGCGCGTGGGTCACGATCGGCAGGAAGGCGAGGCTCGCGAGCAACAGGCCGACATGCAGCCTGGCTTGTGCGCGGGCGCTGAGCCGGCGCGTGATCCAGTCGGAGTAGGCATAGCCCGCCAGCAGCACGACCTGGAAGAACACCATGCAGACCGACCAGACCGCCGCCGAGCCGCCGAACCACGGCAGGATCTGCTTGGCGATCAGCGGCTGGACCAGGAACAGCAAAAAGGCACTGGTGAAGATGGTGCCGGCGAACAGGGCCTTGACGTACGCCGGCTTCATCGGGCTAGCTCCTGGCGCCGAAGCCGCGGGCCAGGAACACGGCCACCAGTGGAATCAGCGCGATCAGGTGGGCCTGGATCATCACCAGCTTGCGGGTCTTGCGGACCTCGGCCTCGGCCGGCAGCGCGCCGGTGGCACGCAGCGCCTTGCGCCAGCGCAGGTAGCGCATCGTCGGAAAGATCGAGATCAGGCCGACGATGATGAAGAGCGTGAGCTTCAGGTGCAGCAGCGGGTTGGTCCAGTACCAGGCCGTGCCCTTCATGCCCCACCAGGTGCGCGCCACGCCGGTGGCGATGACCGCCACCGCGGCGATGCCGTAGATGCGGTCGACCTTGGCCAGGCGCTCGACCACGGCCGCGTTGAGCCACTCGACGCGGCACAGCGCCGCCTCGCTGGCGATGAACACCACCATCGTCAGGATGGCCAGCAGGTGCAGGTAGGCGAGGATGGCTTCGAGCGTCATCGGGGGGATTCCTTGGTTTTCTTGGGCGCTGCGATTGTGCCGCCCCAGAACTCCGGCCGCGCGTACTGCGCCTTCAGGAAGTCCAGCCACAGCCGCACCCGCAGGGCCAGGTGCTTGCGCTGCGGGAACACGGCGTAGATGCCGTTGGGCGGCGCGGCGAACTCGTCGAGCAGCGGCACCAGCAGGCCGGCGTCGATCTCGGCCTCGACCTCCCAGGTGCTGCGCCAGGCGATGCCGTGGCCGGCCAGGCACCAGTCGTGCAGCACCTGGCCGTCGGAGCAGTCGAGCGGTCCGGTCGGCTTCAGGTGGATCACCTCGTGCTCGCCGCCGGCCGCCGGCACCCGGAAGGCCCAGCCGCGGGTCTGCGAGGCGTCGCTCGACAGGCTGAGGCAGGCGAAGCGCGCCAGTTCGCCCGGATGGCGCGGCGCGCCGTGGCGGCGCACGAACTCGGGCGTGGCGACGCAGCGGCGCCGGTTGTCCGCCAGGCGCAGGCTCACCAGCGAGGAATCGGGCAGGTCGCCGACCCGCACCGCGCAATCGAAGCTCTCGCCCGCCATGTCGACCACGCGGTCGCTGAGGTTGAGCGAGATCGTGACCTCGGGATGCAGCTGGTGGAAGCGCGGCACCAGCGGCGCCACGTGGCGCCGGCCGAAGCCCGCCGGCGCGGTCACGCGCAGGTGGCCGCTGGCCTTGACGCCGCCCGCGCTCACGCTGGCCTCCGCGTTCGCGAGCTCGACCAGCAGCCGCTGGCAGTCCTCCAGGAAGGCGCTCCCCTCGTGCGTGAGCGTGATGCGGCGCGTGGTGCGCAGCAGCAGCTTGACGCCCAGCCGCTCTTCCAGCGCGTCGATCCGACGGCCGATGATCGCCGGCGCCACGCCCTCGGCCTTGGCCGCGGCTGTCAGGCTGCCGCGGGCGGCGATCGCGACAAAGGATTCGAGTTGCTTCAGGCGGTCCATCGCCGGCGATTATCACGAGCGTCGGCCAGAGAGCCTCGGCCGTGAGCGAAACAGCCTCATCTGCCGCGCCTGGACCTGACCATGCCTGCGCGTTCCTCCCCATGGCGCGTCAATCGCAAAGCGCCTACAAGGCGGAGGAAGACTCCGGGAGCGCCGACCGTGAACCCACTCGCCGCCAGCAGCGTCACCTGCATGTTGCCCGTGAAGGATCTTGCCCGCGCACGCCGGTTCTACGAGCAGGTGCTCGGGCTGGAGCCGCTCGGCGCCAAGCCGGACGGCAAGTTCATCTACCGCTGCGGCGGCACCGAACTGGCCCTGTTCCCCAAGCCCGAAGGCACCAAGGCCGAGCACACGGCCTTGAGCTTTCGGGTCGAGCGCATCGGCGACGCGGTGGCCGCGCTGGAACAGCGCGGCGTGCGTTTCGCGGACTACGACCTCCCGGGGCTGAAGACCGTCGAGCATGTCTGCGTGCTGGGCTCCGAGAAGGCGGCCTGGTTCGAAGACCCCGAAGGCAACATCCTCTGCCTGCACGAAGAGCTGGCCTAGGCTCAGTCTCCGGTCGTGATGCCGTGCGTCTTGAGCGCGGCGATCTGGGCGTCGCTGTAGCCCACTTCCTTGAGCAGCGCGCTCGTGTGCTCCCCGAGCAGCGGCGGCTGCAGGCGAATGCCGGGACGCTCGCCGCCGAGCGTGAAGGGCATCAGCGGCACCTTCGATTGGCTGCCGTCGTTCATGCGGATCGGCGCCAGGCCGCCAGTGGCGTTGAGGTGCGGGTCGTCGAACAGGTCCTGCGGCTTGGCGATGGGCGCGAACGGCAGTTCGTGCTGCTCGAACACGGCGCTGAGTTCGGCCGCGCTGCGGCCGGCGAGGTGCGAGCGCAGCACGGGCATCATCCATTCGCGCGCGAGCACCCGGTCGTTGTTGGTTTTCAGGCGCGGATCGGCCAGCATCTCCTCTAGCCCGAAGGCCTTGCAGAAGATGGCCCACTGCTTGTCGCTGACCACCGCCAGGAAGATCTGCTCGCCCGCCTTCACGGTGAAGACGTCGTAGATGCCCCAGGCCGAGATCCGGCTCGGCATCGGGTCGGCGGCGCGGCCCGTGGCGGCGAACTGCATCATGTGCTGCGCGACCAGGAAGATGTTGTTCTCGAACAAGGCCGACTGCACCTCGCAGCCCTTGCCCGTGAGTTCGCGCTGGCGCAGCGCCGCCATCGCGCCGATGGCGCCGAACATGCCGCCCATGATGTCGTTGACGCTGGTGCCCGCGCGCAGCGGATCGCCCGAGCGGCCGGTCATGTAGGCCAGGCCGCCCATCATCTGCACCACCTCGTCGAGCGCGGTGCGGTGGTCGTAGGGGCCGGGCAGGAAGCCCTTGTGGCTGACGTAGATCAGCCGCGGATCGAGCCGGCTCAGGCGGTCGTGGTCGAGGCCCAGCTTCTTCATCGTGCCGGGCTTGAAGTTCTCGCTCACGATGTCGGCGGTCGCGATCAGGCGCAGCGCGGCCTCGACGCCCTCGGGCTTCTTGAGGTCGAGCGCGATGCTCTTCTTGTTGCGGTTGAAGGTCGGGAAGAAGCCGGCCCCCGAGCCCAGCAGGCGGCGCGTGTTGTCGCCCTCGATCGGCTCGACCTTGATCACCTCGGCGCCGAGATCGCCCAGCAGCATGCCGCAGGTCGGGCCCATCACCATGTGAGTGAACTCGACGACGCGGACGCCCGCGTACGGCAGCGGTGCAGAGGAGGATTCAGACATGTGCGGTTCCCTGGTTTCGCTGGTTGAAGCCCTTGGGCAGGCCGGCTTCGGGCGTCATGCCGTAGACCGGTTCGCCCGGCAGGCCGGCGATGAGCGGCGCACGGGCCGCGATGAGTCTGGCGAGATCGATGCCGGTCGCGACGCCCATGGCCTCGAACATGAAGACCAGGTCCTCGGTCACCACGTTGCCCGAGGCGCCGGGGGCATAGGGACAGCCGCCCAGACCGCCGAGCGAGGCGTCGAAGGTGCGCACGCCCTCTTCGAAGGCGGCCAGGCAGTTCGCGAGGCCGAGCCCGCGCGTGTTGTGCATGTGGGCCGCGCCGGCCTGGTCGCCGATCTCGGCGCGCAGACGCCTGAAGAGGCGGCGAACCTGGGCCGGGTTCGCATAGCCCACGGTGTCGGACAGGCCCGACTCGTCGGCGCCGGCCGCGATGCACTGCGCGGCCAGCCGGATCACGTCGTCCTCAGGCACCTCGCCCTGCAGCGTGCAGCCGAAAGCGGTCGAGATGCCGGCTTCGAGCCTGACCTGCGGCGCGAGTGCGCGGCGCAGATCGGCGATGGCGCGGACCTCGTCGACCATCTGCTCGCGCGTCTTCCTCACGTTGGCGAGCGAATGGGCCGCGCTGGCGGACACCGGCACCGTGAGCTTGTGGACGCCCGCCGCGAGCGCGGCTTCGGCGCCCCTGCGGTTCGGCACCAGCGCCATCACGGTCAGGCCGGGCAGCGTGATCGCATGGCGCACCACCTCGGCGGCGTCGGCCATCTGCGGCAGCAGCCGGGCCGGCACGAAGGAGGCGACCTCGATCTCCCTGACGCCGGCTGCATGGAGAGCATCGATCCAGCGCAGCTTGTCCGCCGTGGGCATCGTCGCCTTGACGGATTGCAGGCCGTCGCGCGGGCCGACCTCGCTGATGAGCACATCAGGGGCTGTCATCGCTCCTGCCTCCTTTTTTCGAATGAGCTTGACTGTTCTATCTTGCAGAACTATATTCCGACAAACAGAATTAGACCGGTGAGCGCGCAGCCTGTCAAGCCACGCCCATGCCACGCAAATCCCACACCGAATCGGTCTCCGACCTGAACGCCGCGCCCGGCGGCGCCGCGGCGGTGGATCGCGCGCTGAGCCTGCTGTCGGCCTTCCGGGCCGGCGATGATGCGCTCACGCTGACGCAGTTCGCCGAGCGCGCGCAGCTCTACAAGAGCACGGTGCTGCGCCTGCTGGCCTCGCTGGAGAACGCGCGGCTGATCCGCCGGCAGGACGACGGCCGCTACGCCCTCGGCGCCGAAGTCGCGCGCCTGCACGCCCTGTATGCCGCCTCGTTCTCGCTCGACGGTATCGTGCCGCCGGTGCTGCGCGACCTGGTCGCCGCCACCGGCGAAAGCGCGGCCTACCACGTGCGCCAGCCGCAGGGCGAGGGCTGGACCCGCCTGTGCCTGTACCGGGTGGACTCGCCGCACGTGGTGCGCGACCACGTGCGCGCCGGCGACCTGCTGCCGGCCGACCGCGGCGCCGGCGCCCGCATCCTGATCGCCTTCGGCCCCGAGGCCGAAAGACCGCGCGGAGCTCGCGATCGCGCGTTTTACGAGACCATCCGCGAACAGGGCTACTGTGCGCTGGTCGGCGACCGCACGGCCGAGCTGGCCGGCATCTCGGCGCCGGTGTTCCGGGCCGATGGCCGCCTGGCAGCCGCGCTCACGCTGACCATGCCGGCCCATCGCTACGACCCGCAGCACATCGAGCCGGTCCGGGCCGCTGCGCGAAGGCTCAACGGCCAGGTCTGACCGCGAAGCGCCGCGGGCACTTTTCCTGCGTCACGGCGTACCCTTGGACAGGCCGCCCGACGGCGGTATTACCTTCATTTTTGTCATTGATAAAACCCGATTTCGGCTCTTACTGGCCAGTCAGGTATCGAATACAGTCCCCGGGACGCATCTATCAAGGAGAACTGACTCATGACCGCCCGCACCCCTGCCCACGGCCTCCAGGTCGCCACCGAACTGCACCAGTTCATCGAGCAGAAGGTCCTGCCCGCCACCGGCGTCGCCAGCGATGTCTTCTGGAAGGGCTTCGACGCCATCGTCAGCGAGTTCGCACCGAAGAACCTGGCGCTGCTGGCCGAACGCGACCGGCTGCAGCTTGAAATGGACACCTGGCACAAGGCACACCCGGGCCCGATCGCCGACATGCCGGCCTACCGCGCCTTTCTCGAGTCGATCGGCTACCTGCTGCCGCAGCCGAAGGACGTCAAGACCACCACCGCCAACGTCGACGCCGAACTCGCTCTGCAGGCCGGTCCGCAACTGGTGGTGCCGATCCTCAACGCACGCTATGCGCTCAATGCCGCGAACGCGCGCTGGGGCTCGCTCTACGACGCGCTCTACGGCACCGACGCGATCCCCGAGACCGGCGGCGCCGAGAAGGGCAAGGGCTACAACCCGGCGCGCGGCGCCAAGGTGATCGAGTTCGCACGCAACGTGCTCGACCAGGCCGCGACGCTGGAGAACGGCTCGCACAAGCACGCGACCGGCTACAAGGTCGAGGGTGGCAAGCTGGTGGTGGCGCTGCAGAGCAGCAGCACCGGCCTGGCGGACCCGGCCCAATTCATCGGCTACCAGGGTGAGGCGGCGGCGCCGAAGTCGGTGCTGCTCAAGCACAACGGCATCCACCTCGACATCCAGATCGACCGCTCGACCGCCATCGGCAAGACCGACCCGGCCGGCATCAGCGACGTCGTGCTCGAGGCCGCGCTCTCGACCATCCTCGACCTCGAGGACTCGGTGGCCGTGGTGGACGCCGCCGACAAGGTGCTGGCCTACTCCAACTGGCTCGGCATCCTGAAGGGGGACCTGACCGAGGACGTCGCCAAGGGCGGCAAGACCTTCACGCGCGGCCTCAACCCCGACCGCGAATACACCGGCGCCGACGGCCAGCCCGTGAAGCTGCACGGCCGCTCGCTGATGTTCGTGCGCAACGTCGGCCACCTGATGACCAATCCGGCCATCCTCTACGCCGGCGGCAAGGAGATCCCCGAAGGCATCATGGACGCGGTCATCACGACCACCATCGCGACCATCGACCTGAAGCGCAAGGGCAACTCGCGCACCGGCAGCGTCTACATCGTGAAGCCGAAGATGCACGGCCCGGCCGAAGTCGCCTTCGCCAGCGCGCTGTTCGCGAGCGTCGAGCAGCTGCTCGGCCTGCCCGCCAACACGGTCAAGCTCGGCATCATGGACGAGGAGCGCCGCACCAGCCTCAACCTCAAGGCCTGCATCGCCGAGGCCGCCGCGCGCGTGGCCTTCATCAACACCGGCTTCCTCGACCGCACCGGCGACGAGATGCACACCGCCATGCAGGCCGGCGCGATGCTGCGCAAGGGCGACATGAAGACCACGCCGTGGATCCAGGCCTACGAGAAGAACAACGTGCTGGTCGGCCTGTCATGCGGCCTGCGCGGCAAGGCGCAGATCGGCAAGGGCATGTGGGCCATGCCGGACCTGATGGCCGCGATGCTCGAACAGAAGATCGCGCACCCCAAGGCCGGCGCCAACACCGCCTGGGTGCCCTCGCCGACCGCCGCGACGCTGCACGCGCTGCACTACCACCAGGTCAACGTCGCCGAGGTGCAGCAGCAGCTCGAGAAGATCGACGCCAACGCCGAGCGCGACAACCTCCTCGACGGCCTGCTGCAGGTGCCGGTGGCGCCCAAGGTGGACTGGACCGCGGCCGAACGCCAGCAGGAGCTCGACAACAACGTGCAGGGCATCCTGGGCTACGTGGTGCGCTGGATCGACCAGGGCGTGGGCTGCTCCAAGGTGCCGGACATCCACGACATCGGCCTGATGGAAGACCGCGCCACGCTGCGCATCTCGAGCCAGCACATCGCCAACTGGCTGCTGCACGGCGTGGTGACCAAGGAACAGGTCAACGCCACCTTCGAGCGCATGGCCGCGGTGGTCGACCAGCAGAACGCCGGCGACCCGCTGTACCGGAACATGGCCGGCAACTTCGCGACCTCGGCTGCCTACAAGGCGGCCCAGGACCTGGTGTTCAAGGGAATCGAGCAGCCCAGCGGCTACACCGAGCCGCTGCTGCACGCCTGGCGGCTGAAGGTCAAGGCCGCCTCGGCCTGAGGCTGATCCCGCCGGAACTCAGGGCCGGCGCCGGGGCCCCCCCAGGCCGCCCCCCGCCCCCCCGGGGGGTCTCCGCGAACTCGGCGACGCTGCGCCCGCTGGCCTCGAAGGCCCGCAGCAGCGCCTCGCGCTTGGCGGTGCGCGCGCCGACCTCGGCGAAGGCTTCGTCGAGCACCGCGTTCGTCAGTTCGTCCTGCGTCCGCACGGCCAGCACGTAGTCCTCGCGCGAGAGGCCCGAGGCCTCGATCGCCTCGACCAGGCGGACGCGCAGCTTCGGCCGCAAATCTTCCTCGGTGCGCGCCTGGCGGCGCTTGAACACTTCCAGGATCGCGTGGTGCACATGCTCGGGCGCCACCTCCTCGACCGGCACGCCGTGCAGGTCATGGCGCTTCTCGCCGGCCGCCACGGCATCGAGGTAGCGGGTCGAGCGCGCATGCTGGCCCAGGGCGATCTTGAGATCTTCCTTCTTGAATTCGTCGGGATGCAGCGCCAGAAGTTCCTGGTAGACGCCCAGCTTGAGCGGCAGGAAGCGGGCGCCGAACATCTTCGGGTAGAGCTCGAACAGCTTCTCGAGCACGGGGTTGGGCTTGCGGGCGGGGCGCTGCGGCGCCTGCTGCCGCGGCTTCTGCCTGGCGTTCTGCCGCTCGCGGCCGCCCTGTTTGGCGGCTTTGGGAGCGGGTGCGGTATCAGTCGTCGAATTCATCGGGATTTGGGGTCTGCGGAATCGGTGCCACATCGGGCCTTGCGTGCCCCGACTTTAATGCCCCCGGGCTCAGGCCGACGCCGGGCCGCCCCAAGGCGGCCTGCGGCCCCCTCGGGGGGCAGCGACCCACACGCAGTGGGGGAGCGTGGGGGCTGGCTTTCAGCCCTGTTGCGCCGCCTCGGCTTCGGCCCGCAGCCAGCGCACGAAATCCTGGGCATCGGCATTGCCGGCCGCTCGACGCGAGGTCTCGATGAAATAGCCGCGCCGCGACGCCGCGCCTTCTCCGAAAGGCGCCACCAGCTGCCCGGTCTGCACCAGTTCGCGCAGCAGCGGCAGCCGGCCGATGACCACGCCCTGGCCCGCCACCGCGGCCGCCACCGCGTCGGCGTATTGCGTGAAGCGCAGCGTGTTCTTCATGCGCAAATCGGCGAGGCCCATCACCTCGAGCCAGGGCTCCCAGTCGGCGGTGGGCGACTCGGCGTGATTCGGCAGGTCGACCGTCAGCAGGGTCTGGTTCGGCAGGTCGCCGGGCGACGCCAGGGCGGCGGCGATGCGCGGCGCGCACAGCGGCATCACCGACTCCTCGAACAGGGTCGGGCCGGTGCCCCGGGCGATCGGCACGAAGCGCACCGCGACGTCGATCCGGCTGCGCTCGAGGTCCTGCACCTCGAGCGTGGCCGACACGCGCACATCAACCCTCGGATGGTCGGCGGTGAACCGCGCCAGCCGCGGGATCAGCCACAGCGAGGCGAAGCCCGGCGTGGTGGTGATCGCGACCTGGCGCAGCACCGGCGCGGCACGCACGCGCGCCGTGGCGTCCCGCAGCCGCTCCAGGCTCTCGACCACGGCGCGCTGCAGCACGCGGCCGGCCTCGGTCAGCGCCAGCGCGCGATGGCGGCGCTCGAACAGCAGGACACCGAGGCTGGCTTCGAGTTGCTGGATCTGCCGGCTCACGGCCGACTGCGTGAGGAACACCTCGGCCGCCGCCTGCGTGAAGCTCAGCGTGCGGGCGGCCGCCTCGAAGCTGCGCAGCAACTCCAGCGGTGGCAGTCCGGCGTCGGAAGAAAGGGCTTTCACATTCTCTGCATGCATGCAACGAGTTCCAAATGACCGTATGACAAGCACGGCATCGCTCACTATATTCATTCGCAAGACGAATGCAAAGGAGCCCATCATGACCCCCCGCACCCAACGCCTCAGTCTCAGCCTGCCCAAGAAGGCCGTCTTCACCCTGCCCGACGCCCACGAGGTCGATATCGAATGCACCAGCGGCGCCGTCTGGATCACGCTCGACCACGACCGGCGCGACATCGTGCTCGAACCGGGCGAGCGCTTCCGCAGCGATTCGCACCGCCGGGCGCTGGTGGCGGCGCTGGAGCCGTCCTGCCTGCGCTTCAGCGCCGCCAAGCTCTCGGTCGCGGCCACCCCGGCATCGGCGGCACGGTCACCTTGGCGACTGTGGCCCCACGGGATGTCCCCGGCTTGACCCGAACGCCCGGGCGTTGAACCATCGACGCTCGTGGCCAGGGAAGACGCCCATCCGCCGCCGCCGTTCGATCGGCGTGCGGCGCCGTCCGCTCCGGGCCCCCCATTTCTCGGAGGAAGGACACACCATGGCAGAGGCATTCATCGTGGCCACCGCGCGCACCGCGGGCGGCCGTCGCGGCGGCAGGCTTTCGGGTTGGCACCCGGTCGACCTGGCCGCCCAGGTCATCGACGCGCTGGTGGCGCGCAGCGGCATCGACCCGGCCGCGGTGGAGGACGTGATCCTCGGCTGCGTGAGCCAGGTCGGCGAGCAGGCGACCAACGTGGCACGCAACGCGGTGCTGGCCTCGAAGCTGCCCGAGTCGGTGCCGGGCACCTCGGTCGACCGCCAGTGCGGCTCGTCGCAGCAGGCGCTGCACTTCGCGGCCCAGGCCGTGATGTCGGGCAGCATGGACGCGGTGATCGCGGCCGGCGTCGAGAGCATGACGCGGGTGCCGATGTTCACGCCCAATGCGCTGCCGGCCAAGGCCGGCCTCGGCACCTACATGAGCCCCGCAATGCAGCGGCGCTACCCGGGCGTGGAGTTCAGCCAGTTCACCGGGGCCGAGATGATCGCCAAGAACTATGGCCTCACGAAGGACATGCTCGACCGCTACGCCTTCGAGAGCCACCAGCGCGCGATCGCCGCCAGCCGCGAGCAGGCCTTCGCTGGCGAGATCGTTCCGATCGAGGTGCGCCTGGCCGACGGTTCGGCCAGCGGCGAGATGCACACGGTCGACGAAGGCATCCGCTTCGACGCCACGCTCGAAGGCATCGCCGGCGTCAAGCTGATCGCCGAGGGCGGCCGCTGCACCGCCGCCACCGCGAGCCAGATCTGCGACGGCGCCAGCGGCGTGCTGGTGGTCAACGAGCGCGGCCTGAAGGCGCTGGGCGTGAAGCCGCTCGCGCGCATCCACCACATGAGCGTCATGGGCCACGACCCGGTGATCATGCTGGAGGCGCCGATCCCCGCCACCGCGCGGGCGCTCTCGAAGGCCGGCCTGAAGATCGAGGACATCGACCTCTACGAGGTCAATGAGGCCTTCGCGCCGGTGCCGCTGGCCTGGCTGCAGAAGCTCGGCGCCGACCCGGCGAGGCTCAACGTGAACGGCGGCGCGATTGCGCTGGGCCATCCGCTCGGTGCCTCGGGCACCAAGCTGATGACCACGCTGGTCCATGCGCTCGGGCAGCGCGGCAAGCGCTACGGCCTGCAGACCATGTGCGAAGGCGGCGGCATGGCCAACGTCACCATCGTGGAGCGCCTGTGACATGAGCGCCGTGCTCTACGAACTCAACGAAGGCATCGCGACGCTCACGCTCAATCTGCCGTCCAAGCTCAACCCGATCGCGCTCGACCTGCAGCAGGAACTGCGCGAGTGCTTCGCGCGCGTGCGCGGCGACAGCCAAGTGCGCGCCGTGCTGCTCACCGGCGCCGGCAAGGCCTTCTGCGTCGGCGCCGACCTGAGCGCGATGCGCGAGCCCGAAGCCGGAAAGACGCTGGGCGACCAGACGGCCGACTGGATGCAGTCGACGAGCAATCCGCTGATCGAGGAACTGCGCACGCTGCCGGTGCCGGTCGTCTGCGCGGTCAACGGCCCGGCCGCCGGTGCGGGGGTCGGCCTGGCGCTGGCCTGCGACATCGTGCTGGCGGCGCGCAGCGCGTATTTCTACCTGCCCTTCCTGCCCAAGCTCGGGATCGTGCCCGACCTCGGCTGCACCTGGTTCATCCCGCGCCGGATCGGCCCGGCGCGCGCGCTGGGCATGGCGCTGCTCGACGAGAAGCTCGGCGCCGAGACCGCCGCGCAATGGGGCCTGATCTGGGCCGCGATCGACGACGACCTGCTGCTGCTCGATGCCTTGAAGATCGCGCAGCGCCTGGCGCGCCTGCCGGCGCATGCGGTGCTCGAGGCACGCCGCGCCATCGAGCGGTCGGAGCGCCATACGCTGCCCGAGCAACTGCACTACGAGAGCGAGCGCCAGCGCCAGCTGATCGAGCAGCCGAGCTTCGCCGAGGGCGTGACCGCCTTCCTGCAGAAGCGCCCGCCGGTCTTTCCGAAACGGTGAACAGGCCATGATCGAACGCACCCTCTTCGGCCCCGACCACGAGGCCTTCCGCGATTCCTTCCGCCGCTTCCTGGACAAGGAGATCGCACCCTTCCACGAGGCCTGGGAGGAGCAGGGCTACGTCGACCGGACGGTCTGGAACAAGGCCGGGGAGAACGGCTTCCTGTGCATGTCGCTGCCGGAAGAACACGGCGGCTCGGGTGCCGACCTGCTCTATTCGGTGATCCAGTTCGAGGAGCTCTGGGCCCGCGGCTTCACGGGCATCGGCTTCGGGCTGCACAGCGAGATCGTGGCGCCCTACATCCTTCGCTACGGCACCGAGGAACAAAAGCAGCACTACCTGCCCAGGCTCGCCAGCGGCGAGATGATCGGCGCCATCGCGATGAGCGAGCCGGCCGCCGGCAGCGACCTGCAGGCGGTGCGCAGCACCGCGCTGAAGCAGGCCGACGGCAGCTACCTGCTGAACGGCAGCAAGACCTTCATCACCAACGGCTGGCACGCCGACCTGGTGATCGTGGTCGCCAAGACCGATCCGGCCGGCGGCGCCAAAGGCACCAGCCTGTTCCTGGTGGAGCGCGGCACGCCCGGCTTCGAGAAGGGCAAGCGGCTGAAGAAGCTGGGCCTGAAGGCGCAGGACACCTCCGAGCTGTTCTTCGACGGCGTGCGGCTGCCGGCCGAGGCGCTGCTCGGCGGCGCGGCGCAGGAGAACCGCGGCTTCGTCTGCCTGATGGAGCAGCTGCCCTGGGAGCGGCTGCAGATCGCGATCAGCGCGGTGGCCGCCTCGCAGTCGGCCATCGACCAGACCGTGGCCTACGTGAAGGAACGCAAGGTGTTCGGCCAGCCCGTCGGGGCCTACCAGAACACCCGCTACACGCTGGCCGAACTGCAGACCGAGGTGCAGGTCGCGCAGGTCTTCGTCGACAAGTGCATCGAACTGCTGATGGTCGAGAAGCTCGACACCGCGACCGCCAGCATGGCCAAGTACTGGACCAGCGACCTGCAGTGCAAGGTGATGGACGAATGCGTGCAACTGCACGGCGGCTACGGCTTCATGTGGGAGTACCCGATCACGCGGGCCTACGCCGATGCCCGGGTGCAGCGCATCTACGGCGGCACCAACGAGATCATGAAAGAGGTGATCACCCGCGCGATGGGGCTGCCCGGGCGCTGAACGCCGCCACTGGCATGCGCGGAGAGGCTGCAGGACAATGCGCCATGCCCACGCTCAACGCCTTCTACGCCCAGTCCGGCGGCGTCACCTCCGTGATCAACGCCTCGGCCTGCGGCGTGATCGAGACAGCCCGCCGGCATCCGGACCGCATCGGCAGCGTCTACGCCGGGCGCAACGGCATCCTCGGCGCGCTGACCGAGGACCTGATCGACACCGGCCGTGAATCGGCCGAGGCGATCGCCGCCCTGCGCACCACGCCCTCGGGCGCCTTCGGCTCCTGCCGCTACAAGCTCAAGTCGCTCGAGAAAAACCGGCGCGAGTACGAGCGCCTGATCGAGGTCTTCAAGGCCCACGGCATCGGCTATTTCTTCTACAACGGCGGCGGCGATTCGGCCGACACCTGCTTCAAGGTGAGCCAGCTGTCGCAGTCGCTGGGCTATCCGCTGCAGGCGATCCACGTGCCCAAGACCATCGACAACGACCTGCCCCTGACCGACTGCTGCCCGGGCTTCGGCTCGGTCGCCAAGTACGTCGCGGTGTCGACCCTCGAGGCCTCGCTGGACGTGCGCTCGATGGCCGCGACCTCGACCAAGGTGTTCGTCATCGAGGTGATGGGCCGGCATGCCGGCTGGATCGCCGCGGCCGGCGGGCTGGTCGACGCGCAGGGCATTCCGGTCGTGATCCTGTTCCCCGAGATTCCGTTCGACCAGCCGGCTTTCCTCGCGCGCGTCGACGCGCTGGTGAAGTACCACGGCTACTGCACGGTGGTGGTGTCCGAAGGCTGCCACCACCCCGACGGCAGCTTCCTCGCCGAGCAGGGCAGCAAGGACGCCTTCGGCCATGCGCAGCTCGGCGGTGCGGCGCCCGTGGTGGCGCAGATGATCAAGGAGGCGCTGGGCCACAAGTTTCATTGGGCGGTGGCCGACTACCTGCAGCGCGCGGCCCGGCACATCGCCTCCGCCACCGACGTCAGGCAGGCCTACGAACTCGGCCAGCGCGCGGTCGAGCTCGCGCTCGAAGGCCGCAACGCGGTGATGCCGACGATCGAACGCACTTCGGACCTGCCTTATGCGTATCGCATCGGCACGGCGCCGCTCGATGCGGTGGCCAACGCCGAGAAGTTCATGCCGCGCGACTTCATCTCGGACGACGGCTGGGGCATCACCGACAAGTGCAGGCGCTATCTGCTGCCGCTGATCCAGGGCGAAGACTACCCGGCCTACCGCGACGGCCTGCCGGTCTACGTGACGCTCGACAACGTCGCGGTCCCGAAGAGGCTGCCGGCCTTCGAGGTCGCCTGATGGAAGCAGGAACACGCCCCGACCCTTCGCGCTGCCCCCTGTGCGGCGAGTCCAATCGCTGCGCCATGGAGATCGAGCGCGAGACCGGCCAGGCGCAGCCGCCCTGCTGGTGCATGGCGGCCGACTTCAGCGAAGCCTTGCTGGCACGCGTGCCGGCCGCCCAGCGCCGGCTGGCCTGCATCTGCGCGTGCTGCGCGGCGCAAGAGGCGCAAGAGGCGCAAGAGGCGGTTCAGGGCTGAGCGTTCGGCGGCGCCGGCACCCCGGCACCCTCTCGCGGCCCGGTGACCACCTGGTGGATGAACTGCAGCTTGCCGACCGCCGTGCGCGGCAGCACGAAGGGGTAGTAGTCGGGCTGGCCCATGCTGCGCGACAGCTCGTTGAGCACGTTGGTGAGGCGCACCCAGCCGTTGAGGAAGTCGAGGAAGCGCGCCGCGTCCGGATGCTCGGGCTGCCACAGGTCGGACAGGCCGAACAGGTCGCTGGTGAGTTCGACGTACTGCGCGTCGACGCCGAAACTCATCGCGGTGCCGGCGGTATCCGCCATGTGCAGGTAGTGGGCCCAGGTCTCGGCCCAGTCCTCCCAGGGGTGCGAACTCGCATAGCTGGTCACGAAGCGATCGGCCCAGTCGGCCGGCGGGCCGTTGTCGTAGTGGTTGCGCAAGGCCGTGGCGTAGTCGTCCCGCTCGTCGCCGAAGAGCCGGCGAAAGTCCTCGATCCAGGGCGTCGGCGCCACCAGCAGGTCCCAGTAGTAATGGCCGATCTCGTGCCGGAAGTGGCCCAGCAAGGTGCGGTAGGGCTCGCGCATCTCGGCCCGGATGCGCTCGCGCACGGCATCCTCGGCCTCCTCGGCATTGAGCGTGATGACGCCCATCTCGTGGCCGGTCATGACGTGCGGCCCGCCGGGCATGTGGCTCAGGAAGTCGAAGGCCAGGCCGTGCACCGGATCGCTCAGGCGCGTGACCACCGGCAGGCCCAGCGCGAGCAGTTGTGAGATCAGCCGGCGCTTGGCCAGTTCGAGGCTCCGCCACAGCGCGCCGTTGCCCTCGCGCGAAAGATCGGGGATGGTGCGCGTGACGCTGCACGACAGGCACAGCCCGGGCACCAGGCCGTCGATGCCGAAAGCCGGATCGTCGCCCCCTCGCGGCGCCGGCACCATCCAGTTGCAGGCCGCCGGGGTCATCAGGTTGGCGCAGCGGCGGTAGGCCTTGCCGTGGGTCTCGCCGAAGAGCGTGAAGGTGTCTGCCTCGGCGCCCTGGAAGTCGGCCGGCGCGAGCGGAACCACGCCCAGGCGCTCGACCACATAGCCCAGCGGCGTCAGGCAGGCCAGGCATTGGCTGTTGCGCAGGAAGACCGGCCGGCCGCATTGGCACCGGTAGGCGCGCGTCAGTGTCGGGGCCTGCAGTTCGGCCGCCAGCGAGGGGCCGCTTTCGGCGGCTGCGGGGGGCGCAGCGCGATCGTCGGTCGGAGATTCCATGTCGGTTGATTGTGGGCGTCCGCTGTGCGCCGCGCAGGAAAACGCCGATATCCTTGTAGGACAGCCCGAGCCCGGGCGTCCCGCCCTCCATGAACAATCCTCCCTTGCAGTCCCTGAGCAGCCGCTACGGCGCGCGCTACCGCTGGTACCTGCTTCTTTCCGTCATGGTGGGCGTGATGGCATCGATCATGTCGTCAACCATCGTCAACGTCGCCATTCCGGACCTGAGCCACCATTTCTCCCTCGGCCAGGAGCGCGCCCAGTGGGTCAGCTCCGGCTTCATGGTGGCGACGACCGTGTCGATGCTGACCACGCCCTGGCTGCTCTCGCGCTACGGCTACCGGCGGACCTACGTCGGCACCATGGTGATGCTGCTGGCGGGCGGCCTGACCGGCGGGCTGGCGACCGACTTCTCGCTGGTGCTGATTGCGCGCGTGGTCGAGGGACTGGCCGCCGGAGTCGTCCAGCCGATCCCGGCCATCATCATCCTGCGCGCCTTCCAGCCCCACGAGCAGGGGCGGGCCAGCGGCATCTTCGGCATGGGCGTGGTGCTGGCGCCGGCCATCGGCCCGAGCATCGGCGGCGTGCTGGTCGACCTGTTCGGCTGGCGCTCGATCTTCTTCATGGTGGTGCCCTTTTGCCTCGCCTCGATCTGGCTGGCCTACAAGTTCGTGCCGACCACGGCGCCGGGCGGCGTGGTGGCGGCGCGCAGCGACGGACTCGACTGGCGCGGCCTGGGGCTGGGCACCGTCGGCACCCTGTGCCTGCTGAACGGCCTGGTGGCGCTGCGCGGCGACTCGGCGCTGCACGCCGCGCTGCTGCTGGCTGGCGCCGGCATCGCCTTCGGCGCCTTCGTCGCCTGGCAGAAGCGCCTGGCCGCCGGCGGCGGCGCGCCGCTGATGAACCTGGCGCTGTTCCAATACCGGCAGTTCGCCATGGGCAGCGTGGTCGCCTTCATCTACGGCACGGCGCTGTTCGGATCGACCTACCTGCTGCCGGTCTACATGCAGGTCGGACTGCATCTGTCGGCCTCCCACGTCGGCACCATCCTGCTGCCGGCTGGCATCGTGCTCGCGCTGACCATCGCCGGCGTCGGCAGGCTGGCCGACCGGCATCCGACCTACCTGCTGGTCAGCATCGGCCTGGCGCTGCTGGCCGCCTCCTTCGCGCTGATGGTGGTGCTGCGACTGGCCAGCCCGCTGTGGCTGCTGGTGGCGTTCGCGATCATCGGGCGCATCGGCCTGGGCTTCATCCTGCCCTCGCTCAATCTCGGCGCGATGCGCCCGCTGGCCAAGCCGCTGATCCCGCAGGGCGCGAGCGCCATCAGCTTCCTGCGCATGCTCGGCGGCGCCGCCGGCGTGAGCCTGTGCGCGATCGTGCTCGAATGGCGGCTGGCCGCACACGGCGACTCGCTCTCCAACCCGGCCACCAGCGCGGCCCGGCTGGCGGCCTTCGACGAGGTGTTCGCGATGCTGGCCGGCCTGTGCGCGCTGGCCATCGTCGCGGCCTGGCAATTGAGAGTGAAGACGCCGGCCCCTGAGAACTGAGCGCGCGGCTGCGGTCTAATAGACCTCATGTGCCAGCTGCTCGGAATGAACTGCAACACGCCGACCGACGTGACCTTCAGCTTCACGGGCTTCGCCCAGCGCGGCGGCCGCACCGACCACCACGCCGACGGCTGGGGCATCGCCTTCTTCGAGGACCGCGGCCTCAGGCATTTCGTCGATCACCAGCCGGCCTGCGAATCGCCGGTGGCCGAGCTGATACGCCGCTATCCGATCCGCAGCCGCAACGTCGTCGCCCATATCCGCAAGGCCACCCAGGGCGCGGTGAACCTGCAGAACTGCCACCCCTTCGTGCGCGAGCTCTGGGGCCGCTACTGGGTGTTCGCCCACAACGGCGACCTGAAGGATTTCCGCCCGCGCCTGCACGGCAACTTCCATCCCGTCGGCAGCACCGACAGCGAGCACGCCTTCTGCTGGCTGATGCAGGAGCTTGCCAAGTCGCACGCCGACGTGCCGAGCGTCGAGGAGCTGACCCTCACGCTGCGCGAGCTGGCGCCGCGGCTGGCGGCGCACGGCACCTTCAACTTCATGCTGTCGAACGGGCAAGCGCTGTGGGCCCACGCCTCGACCCACCTCTGGTACGTCGAACGCCGGCATCCCTTCCTGACCGCGGAGCTGTCGGACGAGGACCTGAGCATCGACTTCGCCCAGCACACGACGCCGAATGATCGCGTGGCGGTGGTGGTGACCGCGCCGCTGACGACCAACGAAACCTGGACGGCGTTCGCGCCCCAGGAACTGGCTGTGTTCGTGGACGGGCAGCGGCGCGGATAGCGCCGCGCCCGGAGATCGAACAAGCGCCACTGGGGCGCTTGCTCGAGCAAACACCGATGCCGGTCAGTTTGTGGGGGCTTGCTTCTTGGCCGCCGCCTTGGCATCGCGCGCGTCGACCTTGGCCTGCCCTGCCTTCGCGGCCTTGCCGCCGCTGGCCTCAGGATTGAGTTCAGAACTGTTGGCTTCGTCGCCCGTCGGCTTCTTCACCATGCCCTGGGGCTTGGCGTTGGCCTTGTTCTGGCCTGCCGCGGGGGGGGGGCGGCCGCTGGGGGCGCGCATCCACCTTGGTTTGGGCGCGGTTTTGCGCCTTGCTGTTCGTCACCGGTTGCTGTTCCGACGATGTGCCGGCCGGATTCTGGGCATAGGCGCCTGCCGCGAACAGGCCGGCGATCATGACTGCGAGAAGTTTGCTCATTGCGTAACCTTCCTTGGGAGTTGGCGGTCGATTCGCCTCGCCATCAGCAGAGGTCAGACCACAACAACCGCCTGGGACCCAAGGTTGACAGGGTTCACGACGGCGGCAACCGGCGGCTGGTCGCCGCCCGTCTTCATCAGTATCCGTCAGGTGGATCACTTGGGCAATCCGTAACCCAACTGACGCTCGTGCCGTATCGAGAGCAACACTACTTCTCGCTCAGAATGGGCGTATAGCACGACGTGGCGAGCCGGCTCCAGCTCCCGCGGCCAGCCGCTGGCAGGCGCAGTACCGGGCCTTGCGCCCGCTCGAAGTGCGCCTCGCGCGCCACAAGTCGCTGCACGACCGGTTGCTGCTGATCGATCGCACGGAGGTCTGGAACCTGTCGCAGTCGATCGCGGACTTCGCGAGGAAGTCGCCCGCATCGATCGAGCGCAGCAGCGCGGCCATCGGCAAGGAGAAGGCGGCCGCCTACCTGGGCCTGTGGACTTGCGCGACGCCGGTGGTCTGACGCCAGCGCGCGGCGATGCGCTCGACCATCAGCCCTGCACTTCCGCCTCCAGCGCATCGATGAACATCGCCGGCACGTCGAAGCCGGTCTGCTCGGTGATCTCCTGGAAGCAGGTCGGGCTGGTCACGTTGATCTCGGTCAGCGAGCCGCCGATCACGTCGAGGCCGATCAGGAGCAGGCCCCGCTGGCTCAGCACCGGCCCGATCGCCTCGGCGATCCGGCGGTCGTCGTCGGTCAGCGACTGCGCCACGCCCTTGCCGCCGGCCGCGAGGTTGCCGCGCACCTCGGTGCCCTGCGGGATGCGCGCCAGGCTGTAGGGCACCGGGCGGCCGCCGATCACGAGCACGCGCTTGTCGCCCTCCGAGATCTGCGGCACGAAGCGCTGCACCATGATCGTCTCGGCGCCGTTCTTGTTGAGCGTCTCGACGATCGAGCCGAGATTCAGCGCGTCGGCCTTGACCCGGAAGATGCCCATGCCGCCCATGCCGTCGAGCGGCTTCAGGATGATGTCCTGGTGCTCGGCATGGAAGGCGCGCACGGAGGCCGCGTCGCGCGTCACCAGCGTCGGCGTGGTGAACTCCGCGAACTCCATGATCGCGAGCTTCTCCGGGTGGTCGCGCAGCGAGCGCGGCTTGTTGACCACCCGCGCGCCCTCGCGCTCGGCCTGCTCGAGCAGGTGGGTGGCATAGATGTACTCGGCGTCGAAGGGCGGGTCCTTGCGCATCAGCACAACGTCGTAGCCCTTGAGCGGCCGCTCCTGCACCGGCTCTTCGCGAAACCAGTCGTCGGGGTCGCCGGTCAGCACGATCGCACGCGCCTTCGCGGTCACCGGCTGGCCGCGCTGCCAGCCCAGGTGGCGCGGCTCGCAGACCGAGAGCGTGTGGCCGCGCCGCTGGGCCTCGCGCATCATCGAGAAGGTGGTGTCCTTGTAGATCTTGAACTGATCCAGCGGGTCGGCAACGAAGAGGATGTGCATGTCAGGAGGTCTTTCCGGCGGCCGGAGCCGAAGCCGTGGAGGAGGGTGTCGCGACGGGCCGCTCGGCCGCCGATCGCTCGTCGAGCCTGATCTTGCCGGCAGGCGCGATGTCCTTGCCGGCGTGGGGTTTGCGGCCGAGCTGCTGGATGCCGAGCGCCACGGCGCCGGCCGCCACACCCCAGAAGGCCGAGCCGATGCCCGCGAGCGTGACGCCCGAGAGCGTGACCAGGAAGGTGATCAGCGCCGCCTCGCGATGCGATTCGTCGCGCACCGCAGCCGCCAGCCCGCCGCCGATGGTGCCCAGCAGCGCCAGGCCGGCGATGGTCGCGACCAGTTCCTTCGGAAAGGCGGTCAGCAACCCCGTCACCGCGGCGCCGAACAGGCCGATGACGACGTAGATCGCGCCGCAGCTGACCGCGGCGGTGTAGCGCCGCGCCGGGTCCTCGTGCGCCTCGCGGCCCATGCAGATGGCGGCCGTGATGGCGCTGAGATTCAGCGCGAAGGCCCCGAAAGGCGCCAGCACCAGCGTGAAAAGGCCGCTGATCGTGATCAGCTTCGACACCGGCAGCTGGTAGCCCGCGGCGCGGATCGCGGCGACGCCCGGCAGGTTCTGCGAGGCCATGGTGACGACGAAGAGGGGCAGCGCCAGGCTGACCACCGCCTGCCCGCTGAAGACCGGCATCGTGAATACCGGCAGGGCGAGGCTGAAATGCACCGCGCTCCAGGCCAGTTCGCCGCGCGCAGCGGCGAAGGCGATGCCGACGCCCAGCGTGAGCGGCACCGCGTAGCGCGGCAGCGCGCGCTTGGCCGCAAGATAGGTGCCGAGCATCAGCAGCACCAGCGGCAGCGCCGTCTGGGCGGCAATGAAGGCCTGCAGCCCGAAGCGCGCCAGCACGCCGGCCAGCAGCGCCGAGGCCAGCGCCATCGGGATCCTGTTCATCACGCGCTCGAACCAGCCGGTGGCGCCGGCCAGGGTCATCAGCAGGGCGCAGACGATGAAGGCGCCGACCGCCTCGTTCATGCTGTAGCCGGCACCCGCGACCGCCAGCACCGCGGCGCCGGGCGTGCTCCAGGCGATCATCACGGGCTTGCGCCACCACAGCGAGGGCAGCGCCGAGGCCAGGCCCATGCCGAGGCCCAGCGCCCACATCCAGGAGGAGATCATCTCGGGCGTGGCGCCGAAGGCCTGCGCGGCCTGGAACACGATCGCCACCGAGCTCGTGAAACCCACGAGCACCGCCACGAAGCCCGCGCTGAAGGCCGAGAGGCTCAGATCCTTGAAGAAACGCATGATTCGATTGTGCCGCGGTGTGACCGGCCCCCTTCCAGGAACACCGCGGAACCGGCTTCGCCGGGCCGCTGGTGTTGCCCCCGGTAGGGGGTGGGCGGGCTACACGAAGTGAGCCCAACCTGGGGGCGAGCTAAATCTCGATTTTGGAGCCGAGCTCGACGACGGCGTTGTTGGGCAATCCGAGGAAGTCGGCCGCCCCGCTCGCGTTGTGGTGCATCTGCGCGAACAGCTTTTCGCGCCAGGGCGCCATGCCGCTGCCCAGCGTCGGGATCACGACGTCGCGCGACAGGAAGTAGCTGGTCGCCATCGGCTCGATCTGACAGCCGCGC
Source organism: Variovorax sp. P2_H12 (assembly GCF_056403395.1). Lineage (NCBI taxonomy): Bacteria > Pseudomonadati > Pseudomonadota > Betaproteobacteria > Burkholderiales > Comamonadaceae > Variovorax > Variovorax sp. P2_H12. The sequence continues at coordinate 26,025 of NZ_JBFUFO010000050.1, forward strand.
AGGCGCGCGTTCTCGAGCGCGCGCGGCAAGTCGATCTCGTTCTTGAAGCCGTAGTGCACCACCACCTGCCAGCAGTGGTGGCCCAGGGCCTCCATCTCGATGCGCTTGTCCATCGGGATCCACGGCACCTCGTGGTTGCGCACCGTCACGAACAGGTTCTGGTCGTGCAGCACCTTGTTGTGCTTGAGGTTGTGCAACAGCGCATTGGGAACCACGCCGGGCTCGGCGGTCATGAAGACCGCGGTGCCGTCGACCCGCGCCGGCGGGCTCACGAAGACCGAGTCGAGGAAGCCGCGCAGGTCGATCGCCTCCGCCAGTTGGGTCTCGCCCATCAACCTGCGCCCTTCCTTCCAGGTCAGCATCAGCATGAAGATCGAGCCGCCGATCACGAGCGGGAACCAGCCGCCGTCGAACAGCTTGAGCAGGTTCGAGGCGAAGAACAGGAAGTCGACCAGGAAGAAGGCGCCGGTGGCCGCGATGCACAGGAACAGCGGGTACTTCCAGGCGTAGCGGATCACGAAGAAGGTCAGCACCGTGGTGATCAGCATGTCGGTGGTCACGGCAATGCCATAGGCCGCCGCGAGATTGCTCGACGAGCGGAACATCACGACCGCCAGCACGATCGCGACGAACAAGCCCCAGTTGACGAACGGGATGTAGATCTGGCCCGCCGTGCGGACACTGGTGTGCTCGATGTTCATGCGCGGCAGGTAGCCGAGCTGGATCACCTGGCGCGTCACGCTGAAGGCGCCGGTGATCAGGGCCTGCGAGGCGATCACGGTGGCGGCCGTCGCGAGGAACACCAGCGGCAGCAGCGCCCACTCGGGCGCCATCATGAAGAAGGGGTTCTTGACCGCCAGCGGGTTCTCCAGCAGCAGGGCGCCCTGGCCGAAGTAGTTGAGCGTGAGCGCCGGCATGACGACCGAGAACCAGGCGATGCGGATCGGTCTCTTGCCGAAGTGGCCGAGGTCGGCGTAGAGCGCCTCGGCGCCGGTCACGCACAGCACGGTGGCGCCCAGGATGATGAAGCTGGTGCCCGGGTTGTTCCACATGAAGCGCAGCGCGTAATGCGGGCTCATCGCCTTGAGGATCTCGGGATGGGTGACGATCTGCGACACGCCGAGCAGCGAGATCGCCAGGAACCAGGCCAGCGTCACCGGGCCGAAGAAGCGGCCGATGCCGGCGGTGCCCCGCTTCTGGACCACGAACAGGCAGAACAGCACGACCAGCGTGATCGGGATCACGTAGTGGCGGAACTGCGGCGACACCACCTCCAGGCCCTCGACCGCCGACAGCACCGAGATCGCCGGCGTGATGACGCCGTCGCCATAGAAGAGCGAGGTGCCGAAGATACCCACCACCAGCAGCACCCGCCGCAGCCGCGGCTTGTCGACCACCGCCTGCGAGGCCAGCGCGAGCATCGCCACCAGCCCGCCCTCGCCCTCGTTGTCGGCCCTGAGCACGAGCACCACGTACTTCAGCGAGACGATCACCGTCAGCGTCCAGAAGAACATCGACAGGATGCCGTAGACGTTCTCGACCGTGAACGGGACGTGACCGTGGCCGAACACCTCCTTGACCGCGTACAGGACGCTGGTGCCGATGTCGCCGTAGACGACACCGATGGCCGCGAGGATCAGCGCAGCGGAGGAGGATTTAGGGGCGGACACGGGGTCGGTGCAAAGGGTCGCGGGCGTGCAGCACACCGCGCGGCGCCTCGGAGGCCCGCTTCGGCCGCTTCGTCGCCTTCCACCCTGTCGTTTGCATTGTTATGGGGCCGCTATTTTGCCGTTGTAGCGATCGCCTGCAAGCTATAAACCGGAATCATTCATAAACTTCGGCATCCGGGTCGGTGGCCTCGAGCTCGTAGCTGGCCGCCACCATCGCGAGCCGGCCGATCACGCCGTACATGTAGAAGCGGTTGGGCGCGCTGGCACCGGGCTTGGCACCGGGCTGAGGTAAGTGCGCACTCTCCGAAAATGCCAGCGGCACGAAGCTGGCGCCCGGCAGGTTGAGGTTCTCGTCCGGCTTGCGCTCGGCATGCACCCGATAGAAGCCGCCGACCACGTAGCGGTCCATCATGTAGACCACCGGCTCGGCGACCCCGTTGTGCACCCGCTCGTTGGTCAGCACGCCTTCCTGGACGATCAGGTCGCCGAGCTCCTGGCCCTCCTTGGCGGCGCCGGCCTTGCTGGCGCGCGGACGGCGCACCAGGGCTTCGATCTCCTTGGCGTCGCGCACCGTCATGACGCCCAGGCCGGCGGTGCCGTTGTCGGTCTTGACGACCACGAAGGGCTTCTCGTTGATGCCGTATTCCTTGTACTTGCGGCGAACCTTGGTCAGCAGCGCGTCGACGTGGCTGGTCAGCACGTCGATGCCCTGGCCGGTGGCGAAGCTGACGTCGGCGGCCCTGGCGTACATCGGGTTGATCAGCCAGGGGTCGATGCCCAGCAGCTTGCCGAAGCGCTTCGACACTTCTTCGTAGCTGTGGAAATGGTTGCTCTTGCGGCGCACCGACCAGCCCGCATGCAGCGGCGGCAGCAGGTACTGCTCGTGCAGATCCTCGAGGATCCCCGGCGTGCCGGCCGACAGGTCGGTATTGAGCAGGATCGTGCAGGGATCGAAGTGCTTCAGACCCAGCCGGCGCTTGCTGCGCACCACCGGCTCCAGGCACACCGTGTCGCCGTTGGGCAGCTCGATCTTCTTCGTCGACTTGATCGCCGGGTCGATCGAGCCCACGCGCACGTTGAGCCCGGCCATGTGGAAGATCCGCACCAACTGCGCCACGTTGGCCAGGTAGAAGGTGTTGCGCGAGTGGTTCTCGGGGATCACGAGCAGGTTGCGCGCCTCGGGGCAGATCTTCTCGATCGCGGCCTGGGCCGCCTGCACCGCCAGCGGCAGCATCTCCTGCGTCAGGTTGTTCCAGCCCCCGGGATAGAGGTTGGTGTCGACCGGCGCCAGCTTGAAGCCGGCATTGCGGATGTCGACCGAGCTGTAGAACGGCGGCGTGTGCTCCATCCATTCGAGCCGGAACCAGCGCTCGATGGCGGGCGTGGAATCGAGCACCCGCTGCTCGAGTTCGTTGATGGGGCCGGTCAGGGCGGTGACGAGATGGGGGACCATGCGGGCGGCCTTGTTGGATTTGTATCTGAAGCTAGCTAGGCGGAATTGTAGATTTGGGGGCGAACGCCCTGATCACAATCTAAAGGTGTGGCTCGCCCCCAGGTTGTCCAGCACTTCGTGTGCGGGCGCCCACCCCCTGCCGGCAACACCAGCGGCCTGGCAACGCCAGTTCCGCGGTGTTCACCAACGGGCCAGGCTACGCCGGCCGGTCGCCGGGGCTCAAGTCCTGACTTCGCCTTGGCCCAGGACCACGTACTTCAACGAGGTCAGGCCCTCGATCCCCACCGGCCCACGCGCATGGAACTTGTCGGTGCTGATGCCGATTTCGGCGCCCAGGCCGAACTCGAAGCCGTCGGCGAAACGGGTGCTGGCGTTGACCATCACGCTGGCCGAATCCACCTCGCGCAGGAAGCGCTGGGCGTTCATGTGGTCGCGCGTGACGATCGCATCCGTGTGGTGGCTCGAGTAGCGGTTGATGTGCGCGATGGCCTCGTCCACGCCCTCGACCACCTTGATGCTGATGACCGCGGCCAGGTATTCCTCGGACCAGTCGGATTCGACCGCATCGATCACCTTGTCGGCCGGCAGGTGCGCGCTCTCGGCACGCAGGATGTGGGCGGCCGCCCGGTCGCAGCGCATCTCCACGCCCTTGGCCGCGAAGATCGCGCCGATCTCCGGCAGGAAGGTCTCGGCGATCGAGGACGCCACCAGCAGGCCTTCGGCGGCGTTGCAGGGGCTGTACTTCTGGGTCTTGGCGTTGTCGACGATCTTCAGCGCCATGTCGAGTTCGGCCGTGTGGTCCACGTAGACGTGGCAGTTGCCGTCCAGGTGCTTGATGACCGGCACCCTGGCGTCGCGGCTGATGCGCTCGATCAGGCCCTTGCCGCCACGCGGAATGATGACGTCGACGAACTGCGGCATCGCGATCAGCTGGCCCACGGCCTCGCGGTCGGTGGTGGCGACCAGCTGCACCGCGTCGACCGGCAGGCCGGCCTCCTCGAGCGATTCGGCCACCAGCCGGGCCAGCGCCTTGTTCGACTCGATCGCTTCCGAGCCGCCGCGCAGGATCGCCGCGTTGCCGCTCTTGATCGCCAGGCTCGCGGCCTCGATGGTGACGTTGGGCCGGCTCTCGTAGATCATGCCGAAGACCCCGATCGGCACCCGCATCTGGCCGACCCGGATACCGCTGGGCTGCTGCTTCATGCCGATGACCTCGCCGATCACGTCGGACATCGCGGCCAGCTGTTCGCAGCCCTGGGCCACGGTGTCGATGACCTTCGGCGTGAGCTTGAGGCGATCGACCATCGGCGCCGACAGGCCGGCGCCCTCGGCGCGCGCCAGATCCTTCGCATTGGCCTCGGCCAGCGGCTCGCCCGCGGCGCGCAGCCGGCGCGCCAGCGCCTTCAGGGCCTTGTTCTTGGTGGCGGCATCGGCCCGCGCCATCAGGGCCGAGGCCTGCTTGGCCTGCAGCCCGAGCGTCTGGACGTACTCGGAGACATTCAACGTATTCATCCCCGGATTATGTCGCTCGCCCCCAGGTTGCCCGGCACTTCGTGTCCGGGCGCCCACCCCCTGCCGGGGGCGCAGTCGGCGGCCCGGCCTAGCCGGTTCCGCGACTGCCCATCAATGGGCGCGCTGCGCGCAGCCGAAAAAAAGGTACGGCGCCGTCTCTTTTCCCGGCCGGCGCAGCCAGGCCCGTAGGTGGAACACCGCGGATCTGGCTTTGCCAGGCCGCTGGTGTTGCCCCCCTTGGGGGGAGGCGCCGTCAGGCGCTTCGGGGGGTCATCCCCTCGGGGCGCAGGCCCGGCACAACATGAACGCGAGGCGCTGCAGGGCCTGCCACCCATTGGCCGGCCAGTCGGGCTGTTTCAGCCCTTTCACGATGCCATCGACCACGTGCGCGGCGCGCAGCATGCGCGCCAGTGCCCGATCGTCCAGCCGCGGCAGCACCCGCTCGAAGGCACGCTCGCGCGGCCCCCAGATGCGGTTCTCGCGCAGCGCCATCGGCAGCGGCCGGCCGGCCGCCATCGCGTCCTTCACGCGCTTCAGTGCCCGGATGTCCTCGGCCAGCGTGTAGTGCACCAGCACCTCGGCCTCGCCCTCGGCCTGCAGGCCCTCGAGCATGCGCGCCACGCGCTGCGGGTTGCCGGCCAGCACGGCGTCCGACAGCTTGAAGACGTCGTAGCGCGCGACGTTGTTGACCGCGCCCTCGACCTGCTCCCAGCCCAGCTCGCCCTCGGGGTGCAGCAGCGCGAGCTTCTGGATTTCCTGGTGGGCGGCCAGCAGGTTGCCCTCGACCCGGTCGGCGAAGAACTGCAGCGTGCGCTGGCCCTCCTCGCCGGCTTTCACGCGCTGGCCCTGCAGCGCGAGCCGCTGCGCGATCCATTGGGGCAGCGCGGCGCGTTCGATGGTCTCGATCTGCAGGCTGACGCCGTGGTTCTCGAGCGCCGCGAACCAGGCGGCGCTGCGGGTCGCCTTGTCCAGCCGCGGCAGCAGCACCAGCGTGAGGGTGCTGTCGTTGCCGGGCGCGGCCTCGGCGATCTGCTGCAGCGCGGCGCTGCCGTCCTTGCCGGGCTTGCCCGAGGGGATTCGGATCTCGACGATCTGGCGGTCGGCGAACAGGCTCAGCGAGCCGCCCGCCGCGAGCACCGCGCTCCAGTCGAAGTGCGCGCCGGCCACGGTGTACGCACTGCGCTCCGTATAGCCCTGGGTGCGCGCTGCGGCGCGGATCGCATCGGCCGCCTCCTGCGCCAGCAGCGGCTCGTCGCCATGGATGGCATAGAGCGGCGCCACCCGCTTCGCGAGGTGGGCGGAGAGTTGCGAAGGATTCAGCTGCATCAGCGCCTAGCCCCAACACCGACCAGGCGCCGGCATGCCGGCCGGCGAAGCCAGGCCCGTTGGCGAAACACCGCGGAACCGGCTTCGCCGGGCCGCTGGTGTTGCCCCCGGCAGGGGGTGGGCGCCCGGACACGAAGTGCCGGGCAACCTGGGGGCGAGCGTCATTTGATCGCAGCCAGGCGGCGCAGCACCTGCTGGGCGATGTCGTTCTGCATGTCGCGGAACAAAAGCTCGGCCTCGCCTTCCTTGGCGAGTGCGGCCGTCTCGTTGTAGGTGATGTCGCGCGACTGCTGGATCTCGGTCGGTCCGAGCAGCTCCTTGCCGCCCCGGCCCCGCACCCTGAAGCGCAGGGACAGGACCAGCTGCAGTTCGCGCACCTGGCCGTCGGGCGTGGTCGACAGCACGATGTTGTTGCGGCTTTCGCCGAGGAGCTCCAGGACCGCATCGGCCTTCTCGGCCTGGTCGGCGGGCAACACCTCCACGGTGCCGGCGGCCCTGAGCTGCCGCCGCAGGTAGTTCGAGAACGGGGACGTGCCCGTCACGGCGATGCTGTTGAAGGCAAACGTCGGCGCCTTGCGCAATTCGAAGCCGCAGCCCGCCAGCGCCAGCGCCGCCGCGACGGCCAGAAAGCCGCGCCGCGACGGCAGCGGCGCGCGTCCGATCGCCCGGCTCATAGCACCACGTTGACCAGCCGGCCCGGCACCACGATCACGCGCTTGGCGTCCGCGCCCGCAGCGTGCTGCACGAAGGCCTCGCAGGCGAGCGCGATGGTCTCGATCTCCTGCTTGCTGGCGCTGGCCGGCACCCGCAGCGCGCCGCGCAGCTTGCCGTTGATCTGCAGCATCAGCTCGATCTCGTCCTGTGCGAGCGCGCCGACATCGACCATCGGCCAGGGGGCATCGAGCAGCCCGCCCTGGTCCTTGTCGTAGCCGAGCTCGTGCCAGAGCTGGTGCGTGATGTGCGGCGTCGCCGGATAGAGGCAGCGCAGCAGGAGCCCGAAGCCCTCGCGCACCGCCGCGCGGTCGCCCGCATCGGCCGCCGCCGGCTTGAAGCCTTCCAGCGCATTGAGCAGTTTCATCGCGCCCGACACCACGGTGTTGTACTGCATGCGCTGGTAGTCGTAGTCGATCTGGCGCAGCACGGTGTGCAGTTCGCGCCGCAGGGCCTTGGCATTCTTGCCGTAGACCGGCGGCTGGGCCGCGCTACCGGCATCGGCCGCCACGCCATGCTGCGCGACGCCGAAATTCCAGACCCGGCGCAGGAAGCGATAGCTGCCCTCGACCGCCGCGTCGTTCCACTCGAGGGTGGCCTCGGGCGGCGCGGTGAACATCGTGTAGAGCCGCGCCGTGTCGGCGCCGTACTTCTCGATCAGGTCCTGTGGATCGACGCCGTTGCGCTCGCTCTTGCCCATCTTGCCGACGCCGCCGTAGTCGACCTGCGTGCCGTCGGCCGTGGTGCCGCCGCTGATGCGGCCCTGGGCGTCGAGCACCGGCGTCACCTCGGAGGGCGGGAAGTAGTCCTTGCCGCCCTTTTCGTTGCGCTTGTAGAAGATGTGGTTGAGCACCATGCCTTGCGTCAGCAGCTTGCTGAAGGGCTCGTCGACCTTCACCAGGCCGAGGTCGCGCATCACCTTGGTCCAGAAGCGCGCGTAGAGCAGGTGCAGGATCGCGTGCTCGATGCCGCCGATGTACTGGTCCATCGGCATCCAGTACTTCGCGCCGTCGGCCACCATGGCCTCGTCATTCGTCGGATCGCAGTAGCGCATGAAGTACCACGAGCTGTCGACGAAGGTGTCCATCGTGTCGGTCTCGCGTCGCGATGGCTTGCCGCAGACCGGGCACACGACGCCGGCATGGAAGCCTTCGTGCTTGGCCAGCGGATTGCCCGAGCCGTCGGGCACGCAGTCGGTCGGCAGGACCACCGGCAGGTCCTTCTCGGGCACTGGTACCGCGCCATGCTCCTCGCAATGGATGATCGGGATCGGCGTGCCCCAGTAGCGCTGGCGGCTCACGCCCCAGTCGCGCAGGCGCCAGGTGGTCTGCATCTCGCCCAGGCCCTTCTGTCCGAGCGCGTGGGCCACCGCCGTGACCGCCTCGGCGTAATGCATGCCGCTGAAGTTGTCGGAGTTGATGGTCACGCCGCGCTGCTTGTCGGCGTACCAGTCCTGCCAGCGGTGGTAGTTGAAGTGCGGCTCGTCGTCGACCAGCACGACCTGGATGATCTCGATGCCGTACTTGTTGGCGAAGGCGAAGTCGCGCTCGTCGTGCGCCGGCACGCCCATCACGGCGCCGTCGCCGTAGTTGATCAGCACGTAGTTGCCGACCCAGACCGGGATCGGCTCCTCGGTGATCGGATGGATCACGGTCAGGCCGGTGGGGACGCCCTTCTTCTCCTGCGTGGCGAGCTCGGCCTCGGTCGTGCCGCCGCCCTTGCACTCGGCGATGAAGGCCGCGACCGCGGGGTTCGACTTCGCGGCGTGCGCGGCCAGCGGATGCTCCGGCGCCACGGCGCAGAAGGTCACGCCCATGATGGTGTCGGCACGGGTCGTGAAGACGTACATGCGGCCGCCCTGGATCAGGTGGCCCTGGTCGTCCTTGATCCTGTGCGTGAAGGCGAAGCGCACGCCTTCGCTCTTGCCGATCCAGTTCTCCTGCATCAGCTTGACGCGCTCGGGCCAGCCCGGCAGCTTGTGCTGGGTGTGCTCGAGCAGTTCTTCGGCGTAGTCGCTGATCTTGAGGTAGTAGCCCGGGATCTCGCGCCGCTCCACGGTGGCACCGGTGCGCCAGCCCTTGCCGTCGATCACCTGCTCGTTGGCCAGCACGGTCTGGTCGACCGGGTCCCAGTTGACGACCTGCGTCTTGCGGTAGGCGATGCCCTTTTCGAGCATCTTGAGGAACAGCCACTGGTTCCACTTGTAGTAGCTCGGATCGCAGGTGGCGATCTCGCGGCTCCAGTCGATCGCCAGCCCCATGGCCTGCAACTGGCCCTTCATGTAGGCGATGTTCTCCTGGGTCCACTTGGCCGGCGGCACGCCGTTCTTGAGCGCCGCGTTCTCGGCCGGCAGGCCGAAGGCGTCCCAGCCCATCGGCATCAGGACGTTGTAGCCGCTCATGCGCAGGTAGCGCGTGAGCATGTCGTTGATGGTGTAGTTGCGCACGTGGCCCATGTGCAGCTTGCCGCTGGGGTAGGGCAGCATCGAGCAGGCGTAGTACTTCTTCTTGCGCGCGTCCTCGGTCACGCGGTAGGCGTCGGCCGCATTCCAGTGGGCCTGGGCGGATGACTCGACGTCGGCGGGTTTGTAGCTGGGGTTCATTGGCACTCGGCAATCAGCCCGGCGCCAGGCGGCCGGGGGAAGGCGAATTATCGCGGGTCCCGCGATGGCCCACTTCTCGCATGCCACAATGTTTTCAAACCCGAGAGGCACGCATGGTCAATGACTGGTGGCGGGGCGCGGTGATCTACCAGATCTACCCGCGCAGCTTCATGGACAGCAACGGCGACGGCATCGGCGACCTGCCGGGCATCACCGCACGGCTCGACCACGTGGCCGATCTGGGGGCGGACGCGATCTGGATCTCGCCCTTCTTCCGGTCGCCGATGAAGGATTTCGGCTACGACGTGTCCGACTACCGGTCGGTCGACCCAATGTTCGGCACGCTGGACGACTTCGACGCCCTGCTGGCGCGGGCCCACGCACTCGGCCTCAAGCTGATCATCGACCAGGTACTCTCCCACACCTCCGACCAGCACGCCTGGTTCACGGCCAGCCGCGCCAGCCGCACGAATCCGCAGGCCGACTGGTACGTCTGGGCCGACCCGAAGCCCGACGGCACGCCGCCCAACAACTGGCTGTCGGTGTTCGGCGGCCCGGCCTGGCAGTGGGACTCGCGCCGGCGCCAGTACTACCTGCACAGCTTCCTGGCCGAGCAGCCCGACCTCAACTTCCACTGCCCGGCAGTGCAGGACACGCTGCTCGACGAGGTGCGCTTCTGGTGCGAGCGCGGCGTCGACGGCTTCCGCTTCGATGCCTGCAACCACCAGTTCCACGATGCGCAATTGCGCGACAACCCGCCGGCCGGCGGCGGCGCCGTGAGCACGGTGCGCGCCGACAACCCCTATGCGATGCAGCAGCACCTGCACGACAAGAGCCAGCCCGAGAACCTGCTGTTCCTCGAGCGGCTGCGCCGCCTGCTCGACGGCTACGGCGCGGTGGCGCTGGGCGAGGTCGGCGACGAGAACGCGCCGCCCGTGATGGCCCGCTACACCGAGCGCGGCAAGCGGCTGCACCTGGCCTACAGCTTCAGCCTGCTGACCCGCGAGCACAGCGCGCGCCATCTGCGGGAGCAGGTCGAGGCGCTGGACAGCGCCCTGGCGGCCACCGACGGCTGGGGTTGCTGGGCGGTCTCGAACCACGACGTGCCGCGGGTCGCCAGCCGCTGGAACACCAGCGGCTCGGCCGATACCCGGCGCGATCGGCTCTGGCTGGCGCTGCTGCTGTCGCTGCGCGGCAGCGCCAGCATCTACCAGGGCGAGGAGCTCGGCCTGCCCGAGGCCGAGGTGCCGTTCGAACGGCTGCAGGACCCGTACGGGCTCGCCTTCTGGCCCGAATTCAAGGGCCGCGACGGCTGCCGCACCCCGATGCCGTGGCTGGCCGGCCAGGCGCATGCGGGTTTCACGCACGGCCAGCCCTGGCTGCCGGTGTCCGAGGCCCACCTGCCGCTGGCGATCGACCGCCAGACCGGCGATCCGCGGTCGATGCTCGCCTTCAGCCGTGCGCTGCTGCGCTGGCGCCGCGGCCAGCCGCTGCTGCACACCGGCGCCATGACATTCTTCGACGCGCCGGAGCCGCTGCTGTGGTTCGAGCGCCGCGAGGGCGACCGGGCGCTGCAGGCGGTGTTCAACCTCTCGGCCGAACCGGCCGAGTTGGCTCTGCGCCAGCCGCTCGCGGCGCCGGCCGGGTCGCCGTTCGACGGCGCGCAGCTCGATGGGCGCACACTCTCGTTGCCACCATTCGGCGTCTTCTTCGGAGAGCCACGCGATGCTGCCTGAAGCCGAGGTCCGTGCCCTGATGCGAGCCGAGCACGGCGATCCCTTCGCCGTGCTCGGCCCGCACCAGGACGGCGAGGGCCTGTGGGTGCGGGCGCTGCTGCCGGGCGCGCAGGCCGTGGCCGTGCTGCATTCGGGCTCGGGCTGGCCGTTGGCCCAACTCGACCGCCAGGGCGACAGCGACCTGTTCGCGGCCCTGGTGCCGGCCTCGCAGGCCCGGCTCGGCTACCGCCTCGAGGTCGACTGGGGCTCGCACGGCTCGCTGCTCGAGGATCCCTACCGCTTCCCGCCGGTGCTCGGCGCCACCGATGTCTGGCTGCTGGCCGAGGGCACGCACCTGCGGCCCTTCGAACAGCTCGGCGCGCACCTGCGCGAGATCGAGGGCGTGCGCGGCGTCGCCTTCGCGGTCTGGGCGCCGAACGCGCGCCGGGTCTCGGTGGTGGGCGACTTCAACCAGTGGGACGGCCGGCGCCACATGATGCGGCTGCGCCGCGAGTGCGGGGTCTGGGAGATCTTCGCGCCCCAGCTGGCACCGGGCGACGCCTACGAGTTCGAGATCCTGTCGGCCCAGGGCCAGGTGCTGCGCAAGACCGACCCCTTCGGCTTCTCGGCCCGCCTGCGGCCCGATACCGCCTGTGTCGTGCAACCGCTGCCGGCGCCGGTGCCGCTCCCGCCCGGGCGCGCCGCAGCCAATGCGCGCGACGCGCCGCTCAGCATCTACGAGGTTCACCTGGGCTCGTGGCGGCGCAAGAACGGCCATGAGTGGCTCGACTACCGCGAACTGGCGGCGACGCTGGTGCCCTACGCGCGCGACATGGGCTTCACTCACATCGAGCTGCTGCCGATCAGCGAGCATCCGTTCGACGGCTCCTGGGGCTACCAGCCGATCGGGCTCTACGCGCCGACCTCGCGCTTCGGCACGCCGGGGGATTTCCGCGCCTTCGTCGAGGCCGCGCATGCGGCCGGACTGGGCGTGATCCTCGACTGGGTGCCGGCGCACTTCCCGACCGATGCGCACGGCCTCGCGGGCTTCGACGGCACCGCGCTCTACGAATATGCCGACCCGCGCGAGGGCTTCCACAACGACTGGCAGACGCTGATCTTCAACTACGCCCGGGTCGAGGTGCGCAACTACCTGGTCGGCAATGCGCTCTACTGGCTCGAGCGCTACGGCATCGACGGCCTGCGGGTCGACGCGGTGGCCTCGATGCTCTACCGCGACTACAGCCGCAAGCCGGGCGAATGGGTGCCCAACGCCGAAGGCGGGCGCGAGAACCTCGAGGCGATCGAGTTCCTGCGCCGCATGAACCGCGTGGTCGGCGTCGAGCGGCCCGGGGCCGTGACCATCGCCGAGGAGTCGACCAGCTTCCCCGGCGTCACGCGGCCGCCGGAGCACGGCGGCCTCGGTTTCCACTACAAATGGAACATGGGCTGGATGAACGACACGCTGGCCTACACCGGCATCAACCCGATCTACCGCAAGCACCACCACCAGAAGATCACCTTCGGCCTGATGTACGCCCACAGCGAGAACTTCGTGCTGCCGCTGTCGCACGACGAAGTGGTGCACGGCAAGGGTTCGATGCTCGGGCGCATGCCGGGCGACAGCTGGCAGAAGTTCGCCGGGCTGCGCAACCTCTACGGCTACCTCTGGGCCTATCCCGGCAAGAAGCTGCTTTTCATGGGCGGCGAGTTCGCGCAGGACGCCGAATGGAACGCCGACCGCAGCCTGGACTGGCACCTGCTGGAGCAGGCGCCGCACCAGGGCGTTCGGCGGCTGGTGCGCGACCTCAACAACGTCTACCGCCACTACCCGGCGCTGCACGAACTCGACTGCGAGGCCGCCGGCTTCGAATGGATCTGCCACAACGACGCCGAGCAGTCGGTGTTCTCCTTTGTCCGGCGGGCGCGCGACGGCAGCTTCGTGGTGGCGGCGTGCAACTTCACGCCGGTGCCGCGGATCGGCTACCGGCTCGGCCTGCCGGCGGCCGGCAGCTACCGGGAGATCATCAACACCGACCACCACGTCTACGGCGGCAGCGGGGTGGGCAATGGCGTGATCGCGAGCGAACCGGTGGCCTGGCACGGGCAGGCGCAGTCAGCCGAGATGTCGCTGCCGCCGCTGGCGACCGTGATGTGGGTCCTGGCGTGAGCGACGGCGCCCCCTACCCCCTGGGCGCCACCCCGGGCCCCGACGGCGTCAACTTCGCGCTGGCCGCCCCCAACGCCACCGCGGTCGAGCTGTGCCTCTTCGACACCACCGGCGCGCACGAGCAGCAGCGCCTCGCGCTGGGCAGCCGCACCGACGGCGTCTGGCACATGCGCCTGCCCGGCGCCCGCCCGGGCCTGGTCTACGGCTGGCGCGTCCACGGCCCGTGGTCGCCGCACGAGGGCCAGCGCTTCAACCCGGCCAAGCTGCTGCTCGACCCCTATGCCCGCGAGGTGGTCGGCCGCTATGGCGGCGAAGACCTGTTTCTCGGGCACGACCCCGCGCAGCCGGCGCAGCGCGACCGCCGCGACAACGCCGCCGTCGCGCTCAAGGCCCGCGTCACTGCGCCGCTGCCGCCGTCGGGGCCCGCGCGGCGGCCCCGCGTTGCCGCAGGCGACCGCGTGCTCTACGAGCTGCACGTCCGCGGCCAGACCCGGCGCCACCCCGAGGTGCCCGCCGCCCTGCGCGGCAGCTATGCCGGCCTGGCCGAACCGGCCGTGCTGGACCACCTCCAGCGGCTCGGCGTCACCACGCTGAACCTGATGCCGGTGCAGCACCGGGCCGACGAGTCGCGGCTCCTCGCACAGGGCCTCAGCAACTACTGGGGCTACAGCCCGATCGGCTGGTCGGCGCCCGAGACGCGCTACTGGAGCGGGCGCCCCGGCACCACGCCCTCGACCGAATTCCGCGCCATGGCCGATGCGATCCACGCCCGCGGCCTGGAACTGGTGATCGACGTGGTCTTCAACCATAGCGGGGAAACCGACGAACTCGGGCCGACGCTGAGCCTGCGCGGCATCGACAACGCGCTCTACTACCACCTGCGGCCGGACGACCGCGGGCGCTACGAGAACTGGACCGGCTGCGGCAACTGCCTGAACCTCGCCGAGCCGCGGGTGGTGCAGCTGGTGATGGACAGCCTGCGCCACTGGGTCACCGAGCTCGGGGTCGACGGTTTCCGCTTCGACCTGGCGCCGGTCCTGGCGCGCCGCGGCGGCGGCGAGTTCGACCCGCGGGCGCCGCTGCTGGCCAGCATCGCCCAGGACCCCGTGCTGGCGCGCGCGCTGCTGATCGCCGAACCCTGGGACATCGGTCCGGACGGCTACCGGCTCGGCCAGTTCCCGCCCGGCTGGCTCGAATGGAACGACCGCTTTCGCGACACCCAGCGCGGCTTCTGGCTGCATCGCAGCGCGCGCCTCGGCGAGTTCGCCCGGCGCTTCACCGGCTCGAGCGACGCATTCGCGCGCCTCGACCGAAGCCCGACCGCCAGCGTCAACTTCGTCACCGCCCACGACGGCTTCACGCTGCGCGACCTGCTCAGCTACAACGAGCGCCACAACCTCGCCAACGGCGAGGGCAACCGCGACGGCCACGGCCACAACCTGAGCCGCAACTGCGGTGTCGAGGGCGAGACCGACGACCCGACCGTACAGGCCGAGCGGCATCGGCTGCAGCGCGTGCTGCTGGCGGCGCTGCTGCTCGCGCAGGGCACGCCGATGCTGCTGGCCGGCGACGAGCTCGACCACACGCAGCGCGGCAACAACAACGCCTACTGCCAGGACAACGACACCACCTGGCTGGACTGGCGCCGCGCCGACGGCGGCCTGGCCGCCTTCGTCGGCCGGGTGCTGGCGCTGCGCCGCGAAGCCGGGCCGCTGCGCAGCACGCGCTGGTGGCCGGCCGTCCCCGAGCCGGGCGCCACCGCGCTGCGCTGGCTGGCGCCCGAAGGCCATGCGATGACTGCCGTCGACTGGGAGCGCGGCGGCCGGCATGCGCTGGCGATCCTGTTCGAGGCCGCGACAGCGCCCGCGAGCTGGCTGGTGCTGGTCAACGCCGAAGAGGCCGAGGTCGATTTCAGGCTGCCGCCCGGACGCTGGCGGTGCCGGCTGGCGAGCGATTCGAAGGACGGCGCCCCACCCGCCTCGCCGCTCGGCGACACGCAGCGAGTGCCGCCCGGCAGCCTCTGGGTGGCGAAAAACAGCGCGGCCGGATCAGCGCCGGAGTGCTAGGCTGGATTCACCGGAAGAAAACCAACGGAGGCTCAAGATGGCGGACACCTCGCAACCGACCCTGCAGGCCCATCAACTCGTGCGCCGCACCATCGCCCTGGTGCTGGCGGGCGGACGCGGCTCCCGGCTCAAGCAGCTCACCGACCGCCGCGCCAAACCGGCGGTCTATTTCGGCGGCAAGTTCCGCATCATCGATTTCGCGCTCTCCAACTGCCTGAACTCCGGCATCCGGCGCATGGCGGTCGTGACGCAATACAAATCGCATTCGCTGATGCGCCACCTGCAGCGTGGCTGGAGCTTCCTGCGCGCCGAACTCAACGAGATGGTCGACGTGCTGCCGGCCCAGCAGCGGGTCGGCGACGAGCACTGGTACCGCGGCACGGCCGATGCCGTCTACCAGAACCTCGACATCATCCAGACCCGCTCGACGCCGCACGACTATGTGGTGGTGCTGGCCGGCGACCATGTCTACAAGATGGACTACTCGATCATGCTGACCGACCACGTGGCCAGCGGCCGCGGCTGCACGGTCGGCTGCATCGAGGTGCCGCGAATGGAGGCCACGGCCTTCGGCGTGATGGCGATCGACGACGAGCGCCAGATCACCGCCTTTCTCGAAAAGCCCGCCGATCCGCCGGCCATGCCCGGGAATCCCGACATCGCGCTGGCCAGCATGGGCATCTACGTCTTCGACTCCGAGTACCTCTACCGGCTGCTCGAGGAGGACAGCGCCAACCCCCACTCCAGCCACGATTTCGGCAAGGACATCATCCCGCGCGCGGTGGCCGAAGGCCGCGCGCTGGCGCATCCCTTCGCGATGTCCTGCGTGACCCGGGCCCGACGCGGCGGCGGAGACGCCCACGCCTACTGGCGCGACGTGGGCACGATTGATGCATTCTGGGCAGCCAACCTGGACCTGGCCTCGATCACCCCGGAGCTCGACATCTATGACACCGACTGGCCCATCTGGACCTACCAGCGGCAGCTGCCGCCGGCCAAGTTCGTGCTCGACCGCGACGGCAAGCACGGCATGACGGTCAACACCATCGTCTCGGGCGGCTGCATCGTGTCGGGCTCCAAGGTCAGCAGCTCCGTGCTGTTCTCGGGCGTGCGGGTGCATTCCTTCTGCGAGATCAACGAGGCGGTGCTGCTGCCGGACGTGGAGATCGGCCGCGGCTGCCGGCTCCACCGGGTGGTGATCGACCGCGCCTGCGTGCTCCCCGATGAGATGGTGATCGGCGAGGACCCGGCGGCCGACGCTGCGCGCTTCGAGCGTACCGAGGGCGGCGTGGTCCTCGTGACGCGCGAGATGCTCAAGCGCCTGCAATGAAGCTCGCCCCCAGTCTTCGCGCACTTCGTGTCGCTTCGCCACCCCCCGGCCGGGGGCAACACCTGCGGCCCGGCAGAGCCGGTTCCGCGGTGTTTCACGAACAGGCTCCGCTTCGCCCGCGAGTGGCGGCGTGCATCGAACAAGGGCATGAATGAAGATCCTCCAGGTCAGCGCCGAACTCTTTCCCCTGCTCAAGACCGGCGGGCTGGCCGACATCGCGGGCGCGATGCCGCTGGCACTGAAGGCGGCCGGCCAGGACGCGCGGGTGCTGCTGCCGGGCTTTCCGGCGATCGTGGCCGGCATCGCCGACGCGGTGCCGGTGGCCGGGTTCAGGGCGCCCTGGGGCGAGCATGCACAGCTGCTGCTCGGCCGAATCGCGACCCCCGGCGCGCCGGACCTCCCCGCCTACCTGATCGACGCGCCGTCGCTCTACGACCGCGCCGGCAATCCCTATGAGGACCCGCGCCACCAGCCCTACGCCGACAACCACCGGCGCTTCGCGCTGCTGGGCTGGGTCGCCGCGCAGCTCGCCCACGGGCTCGACGCCGCCTGGCAGCCCGAGATCGTGCATGCGCACGACTGGCACGCCGCACTGGCGCCGGCCTACATGGCCTTCGCGCCGCCCACCGGCGGCCCGCGCGTCGGCAGCGTGTTCACGGTCCACAACCTGGCCTACCAGGGACTGTTCGCGGCCTCCCATTTCGCCGAACTCGGCCTGCCGGCGGCGGCCTTCTCGATCGACGGGCTCGAATACCACGGCCAGCTCTCGTTCATGAAAGGCGGCCTATGCTTCGCCGATCGCCTGACGACCGTGAGCCCGACCTACGCCCGCGAGATCCAGACCCCCGAGCAGGGCTGCGGGCTCGACGGCCTGCTGCGCAGCCGCTCCGGCGTGCTGTCCGGCATCCTCAACGCCGTCGACGACCAGGTCTGGAACCCGGCCACGGACGCCCTGATCCCGCACCGCTACGACCTGCAGCGGCCGGCCGGCAAGGCCCGTTGCAAGGCGGCGCTGCAGGAAGAGCTGGGCCTGGCGCCGCTGGCCGACGCGCCGCTGTTCGTGGTGGTGAGCCGGTTGACCGAGCAGAAGGGCCTGCACCTGGTGCTCGACGGCCTCGACGCGCTGCTGGCGCAGGGCGGCCAACTGGCCCTGCTCGGGAGCGGCGACGCCTGGCTGGAGGCGGCCTTGCGCGAGCGCGCGGCGGCCGCGCCGCGGTCGGTCAGCGTCTCCCTGGGCTACGACGAGGCGCTGGCGCACCGCCTGTTCGGCGCCGGCGACGTCACGCTGGTGCCCTCGTTGTTCGAGCCCTGCGGCCTGACCCAGATGTACGGCCTCAAGTACGGCAGCCTGCCGCTGGTGCACCGGGTCGGCGGGCTGGCCGACACGGTGGTCGACGCCACGCTGGAGGACATGGCCGACGGCACAGCCACCGGTTTCTCGTTCGAGGACTTCGACGCCGACAGCTACGCCCGCGCGGTCCGCCGCGCCTTCGCGCTCTACCGGCGGCCGTCCGACTGGCGCGCGGTGCGCACCAGCGCGATGGGCCGCCCGGCCGACTGGGGCAGCGCCGCCGCGCGCTACCTCGCCGTCTACGCCGAAACCCTGACCTGATGCCGCTCCACCCACGCCCCACCCTCCCATGACCCTCGAAGACTTCAAGTACGACCATCCCGATCGCGACGTCGCGGCCTTCAAGCGCGCGGTCGCCAACAAGCTGATCTATGCGGTTGGTAAGGACCCGGTCGCGGCCAGCCTCGACGACTGGCTGCACGCGACCGCGCTGGCGGTGCGCGACCAGGTGGTGGAGCGCTGGATGGCGACCACCCGCGCGATCTACGCGCAGCGGCTCAAGCGCGTCTACTACCTGTCGATGGAATTCCTGATCGGGCGCACCTTCACCAACGCGCTGCTGGCGCTGGAGTTGCAGGACACCGTCAGAGAGGCACTGGCCGACTTCGGCGTCGACATCGAGGCGCTGGCCGAGCGCGAGCCCGACGCCGCCCTGGGCAACGGCGGCCTCGGCCGGCTCGCGGCCTGCTTCCTCGACTCGATGGCCACGCTCGGCGTGCCGGGCCTGGGCTACGGCATCCGCTACGAGTACGGCATGTTCCGCCAGCGCATCGTCGACGGCCAGCAGGTGGAGACGCCCGACTACTGGCTCACGCGCGGCAACCCGTGGGAGTTCCAGCGACCCGAAGTCACCTACCGCGTGCGCTTCGGCGGCCACGTGCAGCGGCGCGACGGCAAGGGCGCGCCCTATGGCGCCGCCAACTGGATCGACACCCACGACGTGCTGGCGGTGGCCTACGACACCATCATCCCGGGCTATGGCACCCAGGCCACCAACACGCTGCGCCTGTGGTCGGCGCGGGCCACCGAGGAGATCGACCTGTCGGCCTTCAACCGCGGCAACTACATGGAGGCGGTGGAGAGCAAGAACCACTCGGAAAACGTCTCGCGCGTGCTCTACCCCGACGACTCCACGCCCTCGGGCCGCGAGCTGCGGCTGCACCAGGAGTACTTCTTCGTCAGCGCCAGCGTGCAGGACCTGCTGCGCCGCTACCTGCGCAACCACACCGGCTTCGACGACCTGCCCGAGCAGGTCAGCATCCACCTCAACGACACCCATCCGGTGCTGGCGGTGCCCGAGCTGATGCGCCTGCTGATCGACGAGCACGGCCTGCCCTGGGACACCGCCTGGGCCCACACGCAGAAGGTCTTCAGCTACACCAACCACACGCTGATGCACGAGGCGCTCGAGACCTGGCCGGTCGAGATGTTCGGGCGCATCCTGCCGCGCCACCTGCAGATCCTGTTCGACATGAACGCGCGCTTTCTCGCCGGCGTGACCCAGGCGCACGGGCACGACGTCGAGCTGCTGCGGCGGCTCTCGCTGATCGACGAATCGGGCGAGCGGCGGGTGCGCATGGCCTACGTGGCGGTGCTCGCCAGCCACTCGGTCAACGGCGTCTCGGGGCTGCATTCGGAGCTCATGAAGCAATCGATCTTTGCCGACTTCAACAAGCTCTTTCCCGAGCGCTTCAACAACAAGACCAACGGGGTCACGCCGCGCCGCTGGCTGGCGCAGGCCAATCCGCCACTGGCCAGCCTGCTCGACACGCGCATCGGCCGCGGGTGGCGGCGCGATCTCACGCAGCTCGAAGCGCTGCGGCCGATGGCGCAGCAGCCGGCCTTCGTGCGCGCCTTCCGCCACGCCAAGCGCGAGAACAAGCTGCGGCTGGCCAACTGGATCGGCGAGCACCTGCGCATCGACGTCGACGCCGACGCGCTGTTCGACGTCCAGGTCAAGCGCATGCACGAGTACAAGCGCCAGTTGCTCAACGTGCTGCACGTGGTGACGCGCTACCACCGCATCCTCGCGGCGCCGGATGCGGGCCACGTGCCGCGCGTGGTGGTGTTCGCCGGCAAGGCGGCCTCGGCCTACCAGATGGCCAAGCTGGTGATCCGGCTGATCAACGACGTGGCCCAGGTGATCAACGGCGACGAGCGCGTCGGCAAGCTGCTGAAGGTGGTGTTCGTGCCGAACTACAGCGTGAGCCTGGCCGAGATGATCATGCCGGCGGCCGACCTGTCGGAACAGATCTCCACCGCCGGCACCGAGGCCTCGGGCACCGGCAACATGAAGTTCGCGCTCAACGGCGCGCTGACCATCGGCACGCTCGACGGCGCCAACGTCGAGATGCGCGAGGCGGTCGGACCGGAAAACTTCTTCATCTTCGGCAACACCACGCCCGAGGTCGCCGACATCCGCGCCAGCGGCTACCAGCCGCAGCAGTTCTACGAGGCCGACCCGGAACTGCAGCGCACCCTCGACTGCATCCGCGACGGCCTGTTCTCGCCCGGCGAGCCGTCGCGCTACCAGCAGATCTTCGACGCCCTGGTGAGCTGGGGCGATCACTACCTGCTGCTGGCCGACTATGCGGGCTATGTCGCCGCGCAGGACCAGGTCGATGCGCTGTACCGCGACGCCGATGCCTGGACACGGATGGCGATCCTCAATGTGGCGGGCATGGGCGCCTTCTCGTCGGACCGCACGATCGCGCAGTACGCCCACGAAATATGGCGCACCCGGCCAGTGAGTCTGTGAGCTCGCCCCCAGGTTGGGCTCACTTCGTGTAGCCCGCCCACCCCCTACCGGGGGCAACACCAGCGGCCCGGCGGAGCCGGTTCCGCGGTGTTCCACGAGAGGGCCCGGCTATCGCCGGCCGGGATCTGAGCCCGAAGGGGGTGCCTCCGTGACGAAGCCGATGCGGCTGAGGCCGGCCTTGTTCGCGATGCCCATCAGCTCGACCACGCGGCCGTAAGGCACGCTCTGGTCGGCGCGCAACTGGACCTCGGTGTCTCGGCTGTCGGCGGCGGCCTTCGACAGGGCGGCGGCGAGTTCGTCGTTCGTGACCGGCTGGTCGTTCAGGTAGACCTTGCCCGCCGCATCGACCACGAGGCTGACGAACCTGGACGTGTCGTTGGCCTGGCCGGCGTCGGTGCGCGGCAGGTCGAGCTTGATCGAGCTCGCCATCAGCGGCGCGGTGATGATGAAGATCACCAGCAGCACCAGCATCACGTCGACCAGCGGCGTGACGTTGATGTCGGACAGCGGACGCTGGCCGCCGGCGCCGGTCGAGCGCCCTCCGCTGGCGGTGCTTCCGAGCGAGGTGCGACCGAAGGCCATGCCGGGCTCCGGCGCTACGCAGGCATCGGCCGCGCCGGCGGCAGCGGCGCCTCGCGCGGTGCGGGCTCGCCGAGCATGCCGAGCAGGTCGTGGGCGAAACCCTCGAGTTCGGCCTCGATGCGGCCGACCACGCGGCCGAAGACGTTGTAGGCCAGCACGGCGGGAATGGCGACCGCCAGGCCGAAGGCGGTCATGATCAGCGCCTCGCCGACCGGGCCGGCGACCTTGTCGATGGTGAAACCGCCCGTTTCGGCCGCGATGCCCACCAGCGCGCCGTAGATGCCCCAGACCGTGCCGAGCAGCCCGACGAAGGGGGCGGTGGCGCCGACCGTGGCCAGCAGGATCTGGCCGGCCTGCAGCCGCCGCAACGCCGCATGGAGCGCGTCGCGCAGCACCCGCGTGAGACGCTGCGTACGGTCGACCTTGCCGCCCAGCGTCGAACTTTCGGCCTGCAGGGCCAGCTTGTTGACCGCACGCACCGCCGGCAGCACCAGCGCGGCGCGATCGAAGGGCTGCAGGCGCGCTTCCGCATCCTGGAGCGAGGCCGACTGCCAGAAGGCCGCGATGCCGCGCACCACGTCGCGCGTACCGCCGCGCAGCAGCCAGGCTTTCCAGAGGATCACGACCCAGCTCGACACCGACATGGCGAACAGCAGGGCCGCGACCGAGCGACTGACGCCGTCGCCGTGCGTGAGCAGCGCCAGGACGCTCATTTCGAGGGCGTCAGCGCAGGCCCAGCACGTCGAACATGTCGAACAGGCCGGCTTGCTGCCCGGCCAGGAAGCGCACCGCGCGCAGGCTGCCCTGCGCGTAGGTCACGCGGCTGGCCGACTTGTGGGTGATCTCGATGCGCTCGCCGGTGCCGGCAAAGAGCACCGTGTGGTCGCCCACGATGTCGCCGCCGCGGATGGCGGAGAAGCCGATGGTCGACGGGTCGCGCTCGCCGGTGATGCCTTCGCGGGCAAAGACCGCGCATGCCTTGAGGTCGCGGCCCAGCGCGTCGGCGATCACTTCGCCCATCTTGAGCGCCGTGCCCGAAGGCGCATCGACCTTGTGGCGGTGGTGGGCCTCGATGATCTCGATGTCGTAGCCGGTGGACAGCGCCTTGGCCGCCATTTCGAGCAACTTGAAGGTGACGTTGACGCCGACGCTCATGTTGGGCGCCATCATGATCGCGATGTCGCGGGCGGCGTCGGCGATCTCGGCCTTCTGCGCATCGCTGAAGCCGGTGGTGCCGATCACCATCTGCACGCCGAGTTCACGGCAGACGGCCAGGTGCGCCAGGGTGCCTTCGGGCCGCGTGAAGTCGATCAGCACCTGCGCATCCGCCAGGCCCGTGCGCAGTTCGGACACGATCGGCACACCGCTCGTGAAGCCGAGGAAGGCGGCCGCGTCGCGGCCGATCGCATCGCTGCCGGCGACATCGAGCGCGCCAGCCAACCGGCAGTCCTGGGCCTCGCGCACGGCCTCGATCAGGATGTGGCCCATGCGTCCGGAAGCGCCCGCGATCGCGATGCGCCGCAGGGGGGGAGTAGGAACGGAGGAGTCGGTCACGCGTTTCAGCCTCTGGGAATGCGGGAAAACGGGAAAGAACGAGCGGGCCGGACGTTCCGGCCGGGGCGCCCGTTCAGCGCGTCGATTCGAGCGGCGGGTAGGCAGCCGGCAGCGGCGGCAGCGGCTGCGTCGCGGCGGCCGGTTCGCCGTCCACCGGTTTTTCCTTGGGCGGGTCGAATTTCTTGAGCTGGTCTTCGGTCGCCTCGAGCGCCGGCACCGAGCCGTGGCGCTTGCGGCTGTCGAGTTGGGCGACGAACTCTTCCTCGCTCGGCATCGGGTCGCCTTCGAAGCGCTCGAGCACCTCGCCGTTGAAATACAGGGTCAGGCGGCGCTGCTGGGCCTCGACGCCCTGGCGCCGGATCGTGAACACGTAATCCCAGCGATTGGAATGGAAAACGTCGGTCAGCAGCGAGGTACCCAGGACTTCGCGCACCTGCTGGCGCGACATGCCGGGCTTGAGCGCCGCGACCTGCTCCTTGGACACGAAATTGCCCTGGACCACCTCGACCTTGTAGGGTGTCACGGCGGTGAGGGCGCCGCGCGCACTGTCACCGACGCTGCTGCAGGCGCCGAGACCGAAGGTCACTGCGACGGCGCCAACGAGCAGCCAATGGCGGCGTTGTGGAATGGCAGGCATGGGGAAAGGGTTGGGCGATATGATCGAATCATTGTAGCGGCTGGCCCCCGGCGGGCCTCTCCCGCCAGGCCGGCGGAGGAACGACCCATGGGCAACATCGACGAATTGAAGAACACCGGCCTCAAGGCCACCCTGCCGCGTCTGAAGATCCTCGAGATCTTCCAGAACGGCAGCCAGCGCCACATGACGGCGGAAGACGTCTTCCGCGTGCTGCTGAACGACCATTCCGACATCGGCCTGGCCACCGTGTACCGCGTGCTGACGCAGTTCGAGCAGGCCGGCATCCTCGAGCGCAGCCACTTCGAGAGCGGCAAGGCGGTCTACGAACTCAACGAGGGCAAGCACCACGACCACCTGGTGTGCACCTCCTGCGGCAAGGTCGAGGAGTTCTACGACGCCGAGATCGAACGCCGCCAGCAGATGATCGCCAAGGACAAGGGCTGGATCCTGCAGGACCACGCAATGTCCCTCTACGGCCTCTGCGCCGCCTGCGTGAACAAGAGGTAACCCCCCAGGTTGCCCGGCACTTCGTGTCCGGGCGCCCACCCCCCTGCTGGGGGCGCAGTCAGCGGCCCGGCGAAGCCGGTTCCGCGACTGCCCACGAACAGGCGTGCGCTTCGCGCCGCCGCAGAACAAGCACCGCGCCTCTTCTTCTTTCCCCGGCCGGCGCAGCCAGGCCCGTTGGTGAAACACCGCGGAACCGGCTTCGCCGGGCCGCTGGTGTTGCCCCCGGTAGGGGGTGGGAGGGCTAAACGAAGTGAGCCCGACCTGGGGGCGAGCTAATCGTCTCTTGCGCTTTCCATGGCCTTGTGGTGGCGCGCCACGAAATCGGCATAGGTGTCGATGCCGCGCAGCTGCAGGATCGAGTTGCGCACCGCAGCCTCGACCAGCACCGCGATGTTGCGGCCGGCGACCACCTGGATGATCACCTTGCGCACCGGGATGCCCAGCACGTCCTGCGTCAGCGGCGCCGAAGGCATGCGCTCGTAGTCGCGTTCGAAACTGTCGCGCCGCACCAGGTGCACGATCAGCTTGAGCCGCATCTTCCGGCGCACCGCGGTCTCGCCGAAGATCGCCCGGATGTCGAGCAAGCCGATGCCGCGCACTTCGAGCAGGTTCTGCAGCAGTTCGGGGCAGCGGCCTTCCAGCGTGGTCTGGTTGATGCGGTAGAGGTCGACCGCGTCGTCGGCCACCAGGCCGTTGCCGCGCGAGATCAGCTCCAGGCCGAGCTCGCTCTTGCCGAGCCCTGATTCGCCCGTGATCATCACGCCCAGGCCCAGGATGTCCATGAAGACGCCGTGCATCGAGGTCCGCTCGGCGAAGTGCTTCGAAAGGTAAGCACGCAGCAGGTCGATCACGAAGGCCGAGGATTCGCGGGTGGCGAACAGCGGCAGCTGGGCCCGCTCGCAGATCGACAGCAGCTCGTCGGGTGCCACCTGGCCGTCGGCCAGCACCAGCATCGGCGGCTCCAGCGTGACGATCCGCGCGATGCGCCGGGCGCAATCCTGCGGCGTACCGCGCATCAGGTAGGCAACCTCGCGGGCGCCCAGGATCTGCACGCGGTAGGGATGGATGTAGTTGAGATAGCCGACCAGGTCGGCGGCCGACTGGGCCCGGCTGATGACGTCGGGGTCGAACTGCCGCTCCGAGGCCCCCAGGCCCGCGAGCCACTCCCAGCGCAGCGAGCCGCGGAATTCCTCGAACATCGCATCGGCGCTGATGACGGTCGGCTTCATCTCCGAAACCGCCCGGCGCCGATGAGCTTCAGGCCACCTGTGCGGATTGCCATCCGGCGATCAGGGCGTGCAGGGCCGCCGCATCCGTGCTCGACTTGATCTGCTCGCGCAGGCCAGCATCGCTGAGCAGTTCGGCGATTTCCGACAGTATCTCCAGATGCTTCTGGGTCGCAGCTTCCGGCACGAGCAGGAAGATGAGGAGCACCACGGGTTGTTCGTCCGGGGCATCGAAGCCGATCGGGTTGGCGAGCTGGAACACCGCGGCCATCGGCGACTTGAGGCCCTTGATGCGGCCGTGCGGGATGGCCACGCCGTGGCCGAGGCCGGTGGAGCCCAGGCGCTCGCGCGCAAACAGGCTGTCGGTAATCAGGGCGCGCCCGAGACCGTGCAGGTTCTCGAACAGGAGCCCTGCTTCTTCGAAAGCACGCTTCTTGCTAGTGGCGTCGACGCTCACGAGCACTTGAGCGGGCGGCAGGATGGACGCGAGTCGGTTCATGTTGGGGCGGGGGCGATTATGCACCCACCCCACAAAAAGCAAAGGGCCGCCCGAAGGCGGCCCGCAAGAGTATTTGCCCGAACAGCGGAACTACATCACGCGCTTGGGTGCTTCGTGGTGGTGATCCTGCAGGCGATCCTTGTGGCGCACGACCTGCCGGTCGAGCTTGTCGACCAGGTCGTCGACGGCAGCATAGAGATCAGCGTGGCTCGATTCCGCGAACATGTCGTTGCCCTTGACGTGGATATTGCACTCGGCCCGTTGCCGGCGCTCCTTTTCCTTCTGCTTTTCCACCGTGAGAATCACCTTGACATCGACCACCTGGTCGAAATGCCGGGTGATCCGGTCCAGCTTGCTCGTAACGTAGTTGCGCAAAGCAGGTGTGACGTCGAGGTGATGACCGCTGATCGTCAGATTCATGAATGACCTCCTGGAATTGACGGTTGGGGGAAATAGCCGCGCCTCTGGAAACAAAGGCGTAGCCGGGGGAAACGAGAGGGGGATGAGGGGAAGGGACGAGAAGAAAAGAGGGGGGAAGCGAGAGGGTTCGGTTCACTATGCCCATGCTGTCATCGAATTGCAATCCCTCTGTGCCAGGGCTCTGCGCCAGATCAAGGGAACTTTGTCAGACGCTATCGATTTGATAGCTTGCAAGCCCCGGGGCACGCAGCCGCAGCCGATCGACTGGAAGCAAACCCAGGTCCGCCCCAAACGCCAGCGACCCCGCGAGTTGAAGGGCTTCCGGTCAGCGCCAGCTGGCCCGCATCCGGCTCAGGAGGTCGATCGTGGCGGCCGGCGGCGGCACGTGCGGCGCGCGCTCGGGCGGCGGCGGCCAGGTCTGGCGTTCGAAAAGCTCGGCATCGGCCGCGGTGATGAAGCGCGTGCGGCCGGCATAGAGGTGGCGGTCGCCGCGCACCGCCTGCTGCGTGACGTAGAAGCGCTGCGGCACCAGCAGGTGCAGGTGGTCGCGGGCGCGGGTCATCGCGACATAGAGCAGCCGGCGCTCCTCCTCGAGTTCGAGGGCGCCCTGCGCCACGTCGGCCGGGATGCAGCCGTCGACCACGTTCAGCACGTGGACCGAGCTCCACTCCTGCCCCTTGGCCGAATGGATGGTCGAGAGGATCAGGTAGTCCTCGTCGAGCAGCGGCGGTCCGGGCCGGTCGCTGGTGGCCTCGGGCGGATCCAGCGTGAGTTCGGTCAGGAAGCGCTCGCGCGAGGCATAGCCGGCGGCCAGCCGCGCGAGTTGCTCGACATCGCCGCGGCGCAGGCCGGCATCGTCGTGCAGGCGCTCCAGATGCGGGACATACCACTGCAGCGCGAGATCCATGTCGGCCGGCCAAGCGAGCGCGGGATCGCGCAGGGCGGCGTAGATGGCTGCGAAGCGGGCCCATTCGACCTGCGCCGCGGCCGGCGGCACGAAGGCCTGCACCGCAGCGCCGGGATCGGCGGCCTCGGCCATCGCATCGAGCAGGCGCGTCGAGGTGACCGGGCCGATACCCGGGATCATCTGCGTGACGCGAAAGCCGGCCATTCGGCCACGCGGGTTCTGCGCGAAGCGCAGCACCGCGAGCAGGTCCTTCACGTGGGCGGCCTCGAGGAACTTGAGGCCGCCGTACTTCACGAAAGGAATGTTGCGCCGCGCCAGTTCCAGCTCGAGCGCGGCGCTGTGGCTCGAGGTGCGGAACAGCACCGCCTGCGACTTCAGCGCCAGGCCGCCTTCGCGGTGCGCGAGCACGCGTTCGGCGACGAAGCGCGCCTGCTGGGCCTCGTCGGGCACCAGCACCAGCTGCGGCCGTCCGGCCGAGGGCTTGTCGGTCCAGAGGGTCTTGGCATGGCGTTCGGCGGCGGCCGCGATCACGGCGTTCGACACATCGAGGATCGGCTGCGTCGAGCGGTAGTTGCGCTCCAGCGTGACGACGCGCGCGGGCCGGTCGAACTGCTGCGGGAAATCGAGGATATTGCGAACCGTCGCGCCGCGGAAGGAATAGATCGACTGGGCGTCGTCACCCACCACCGTCAGGCCGCGGCCATCGGGCTTGAGAGCGCGCAGGATGGCGGCTTGCAACAGGTTGGTGTCCTGGTATTCGTCGACCAACACGTGGTCGAAGCGCGCGCCGATCTGGGCGGCCAGCGCGGGCTCGGCCACCATGCCTTCCCAGTACAGCAGCAGGTCGTCGTAGTCGAGCACCTGCTGCTGCTGCTTGGCCGCTACATAGGCGCCGAACAGATTCTTCAGTTCGCCCTCCCATTCGGCGCACCAGGGAAAGGCTTCCTTCAGCACCCGGGCCAGCGGCGCACAGGTGTTGACGGTGCGCGAATAGATCGAGAGGCAGGTTCCCTTCTGCGGAAAGCGCCGGGCCATGGAGGACAGGCCGATGTCGTGGCGCACCAGCCCCATCAGGTCCTCGGCATCGCCGCGGTCGTGGATGGTGAAGTTCTCGCCGAGGCCGATCTGCGCCGCGTACTCGCGCAGCAGCCGTGCGCCGATGCCGTGGAAAGTGCCGGCCCAGGGCAGCGCCGGCGGCGTCTGCGAAGCCAGCCCCAGCACGCGCATCAGAACCTGGCCCGCGCGGCGCTCCATCTCCTGCGCGGCGCGGCGCGAGAAGGTCAGGAGCAGGATGCGCTGCGGGTCGGCGCCGCCGGCGATCAAGTGCGCCACGCGGTGCGCGAGCGTGCTGGTCTTGCCCGAGCCCGCGCCGGCGATCACGAGCAGCGGCCGCGGGTCCTGCTGCGCGGGGTCGAGCGCGGCGTCGACGCCGTGCAGCACCGCGGCGCGCTGCGCGTCGTTGAGCTTCGCGAGCGCCTCCGCGAGCCGTTCGGCCTGGCTCGTGGCGCCGGGGGAAGTGGGTGTCTCAACGCGCTGCATCGCCGCAACTGTACTGTATGTCCGTCCAGCCTCAGGGCGGCGCCGTCACGGCCCGGATGACATAATCGCGCCTCGCTGCAACCGGAGACTCCCGCATGGAAATCGACCCGTCTCGGCAGCTTTCACTTCCCCTCTGACGCGTCGTCGGCGAGGGAATTGAAAGCGCCCACACCCCTCGCCCAACCGCCAGACATTTCACGGGAGTGAGCCCATGCTCAACATCTTCACGCTTGCCAACGGCCGCCTCGTCCAGGAAGAGATCGAGGCCCTCGAAGAGCTTTCCAAGTTCCAGCCGATCTGGGTCGATCTCGAATCGCCCACGGTCGAGGAAAAGCGCTGGATCAAGCAGTACTACGGCCTGTCGATCCCCGAAGACGCGATGGACGAGGACATCGAGGAATCGGCTCGCTTCTACGAGGAAGACAACGGCGAACTGCACATCCGCAGCGACTTCCTGATCGACGACGACGAGAACCCGCGCTCGGTGCGCGTGGCCTTCATCCTCAACCAGCACAACGCCGAGCTGCGCAGCTGCGGCGTGCTGTTCTCGATCCACGACGAGGACGTGCCGGTGTTCCGCCTGCTGCGCATGCGCGCGCGGCGGGCGCCGGGGCTGATCGAAGACGCCAAGGAAGTCCTGCTGAAGCTGTTCGACGCCGATGCCGAGTACTCGGCCGACACGCTCGAGAACATCTATGACGAGCTCGAATCCGCAGGCAAGAAGGTGCTGTCGGGCAACGTCAGCGACGAGCTGGCCGGCGAGGTGCTCGGCCTGATCGCGCGCCAGGAGGACTTGAACGGGCGCATCCGCCGCAACGTGATGGACACGCGCCGTGCCGTCAGCTTCATGATGCGCAGCCGCATGCTGAATGCCGAGCAGTTCGAGGAGGCGCGGCAGATCCTGCGCGACATCGAGTCGCTCGACAACCACACGGCCTTCCTGTTCGAGAAGATCAACTTCCTGATGGCCGCGACCGTCGGCTTCATCAACATCAACCAGAACAAGACCATCAAGATCTTCTCGGTCGCCAGCGTGGCGCTGCTGCCGCCGACCCTGATCGCGAGCGTGTACGGCATGAACTTCAAGTTCATGCCCGAGCTCGACTGGGGCTATGGCTACGGCTTCGCGATCGTGCTGATGATCGCCAGCGCGCTGGTCCCGATGTGGTACTTCCGCCGGCGCGGCTGGTTGAAGTGACCACCCCGTTGCCTGCTCACTTCGTGTAGCCGCCTCCCCCTCAAGGGGCGCACCCAGCGGCCCGGCAGAGCCGGTTCCGCGGGTGCCCCGAACAAAGTGGCCTGGGCGGGCCTGGTTCTTATGGCGGCGGCAGCGTCGCCAGCCAGGCATCGACCAGCGCCAGGCTGTAGCGGCTCGCGACCGCCGAGACGAAGCGCGTGAAGTCGCCATGCGCCGCATCGTCGGCGCGATCGGAAATGGTGCGCACCGCGGCGAAGGGCACGCCGTAGTCGTGGCACACCTGGGCCACCGCGGCGCCCTCCATCTCGACCGCCAGCGCGTCGGGCAGGTCGCGGCGAAGCACGGCGCTTTCGGCTGCGGTCGAGACGAAGCGGTCGCCGCTCACCAGCAAGCCGCGATGCACCGTCGGCGCGGCCAGGCCGAAGTCCTCGACCACCTGCGGCCCCAGCAGGCCAACCGGGTCGCGCAGCATCTCGGCGGCCACCGCCGCGAGCGAATCGCCGATCGCGGTGTCGACCGCGAAACGGGCGTGGCCGGTCAGCGGCACCTCGTACCTCGGGAAGATCGGCGAGGCGTCGAGGTCGTGCTGGAGCAGCCTGGTGGCGACCACCACGTCGCCCACCCGGACGCCCGGCGCCAGCCCGCCGGCGACGCCGGTGAAGACGATCGCGCGGACCTTGAAGCGCTCGAGCAGCACCGTGGCCGTGAGGGCCGCCGCCACCTTGCCGATGCGCGACAGCACCGCGACCACCGGCTGCCCGCGCAGGTGCCCGACCCAGAAGTCCCGCCCCGCCACGTGCACGCGCTGCTCGTCGGGCATCTGCGCGAGCAGTGCACTGAGCTCCTCGTGCATCGCGGCGACCACGGCGATCGTCATTGCTTGATATCGACTCCATAGAACGTGTGGCGGCCGAAGGGACTGAGCTTGAAGTCGACCACCTCCTTGCGCACCGGCTTCAGCTGCACCGCATGCGCGATCGTGAACCACGGCGCCTGCTCCTTGAAGATCACCTGCGCCTTCTTGTAGAGCGCGTCGCGCTCGGCCTGCTGGGGGACATTCTTGGCCTTCACGACCAGATCCTCGTAGGGCTGGTAGCAGAACTTGGCCACGTTGCTGCCGCTGGCCGATTGCGCCGAGGCGCAGCCCAGCAGGGTGTAGAGGAAGTTGTCGGGGTCGCCATTGTCGCCGGTCCAGCCCAGCATGCCCATCTGGTGCTCGCCGGCCTGCATGCGCTTCCTGTACTCGCCCCACTCGAAGGTCTTGATCTCGGCCTTGACGCCGACTTTCGCGAGATCGGCCTGCATCAGCTCGGCGATGCGCTTGGCATTCGGGTTGTAGGGCCGCTGCACCGGCATCGCCCACAGGTCGGTCGTGAAGCCGTCGGGATAGCCCGCCTGCGCCAGCAGCTTCTTGGCGGCCTCGGGATCGTAGGGGTCGTCCTTGATGGCATCGTTGTAGGACCACATGGTCGGCGGGATCGGGTTCTTGGCGGCGACGCCGGTCGTCAGGTAGACGCCGTCGATGATCGCCTTCTTGTTGATCGCCATGTTGAGCGCGCGGCGCACGCGCACGTCGTCGAAGGGCTTCTTCTGCGTGTTGTAGGCCAGGTAGCCGACATTGAGCCCGGCCTGCTCGAGCACCTGCACGCTCGGGTCCTTGCGGATGGCGTCGAGGTCGGCCGGGTTCGGGTAGGGCATCACGTGGCACTCGCCCTTCTGCAGCTTGGCCCAGCGCACCGAGGCGTCGGGCGTGATCGCGAAGATCAGGTCGTCGATCTTGGCCTTGCCGCCCCAGTACTGCGGGAAGGCCTTGAAACGAACGATCGCATCCTTCTGGTATTGCACCAGGTAGAACGGGCCGGTGCCGATCGGGTCCTGGTCGATCTTCTCGGGCGTGCCGGCCTTGAGCATCGCGATCGCGTATTCCTTCGACTGGATGCCGGCGTAGGGCATCGCCAGGTTGGCCAGGAACGGCGCCTCGGGCTTGTTCAGCACGAACTTCACGGTGTAGTCGTCGACGCGGTCGATCGACTTCAGCAGCTTGGGCATGCCCATGTCGTTGAAGTAGGAGTGGTTCGGGCTCGTGACCTTGAAGTAGGGATCGTTCTCCTTCCACTGCCGCTCCATCATGAAGATGACGTCGTCGGCGTTGAAGTCGCGCGTCGGCTTGAAGCTCTTGGCCGTGTTGTGCCACTTCACGCCGCGGCGCAGCTTGAAGGTGTACTCGGTGCCGTCGGGCGAGATGGTCCAGCTCTCGGCCAGGCCGGGCAGGACCTTGGTGGTGCCGCGCTCGAACTCGACCAGGTTGTTGTAGACCTGCGTGGTGGCGTCGAAGGAGGTGCCCGTGGTGTTCACCGCCGCATAGAAGTTCTCGGGACTGCCCTCGGAGCAAAAGACCAGCGTCTTGGCCGACGCGGCGCCGCAGGCGAGCGCGATGGCCGCCGGGGCCAGCAGCGTGGCCGCGCGCAGACGACGCGAGAGGTGGGAGGTGGTGGGCATGTCGTTCGACTCCTTCAGGGTTGAGGCCGCGCGAACGCGGGCGGGGACACATCGGCAGGCAGGAACTTCTCGGCATGGTGGCAGGCCACCCTGCGCTCGTCGAGCAGCCGCGGCAACGGCCGCTCCATGCGGCAGCGCTCGGTGGCATGGCTGCAGCGCGTGTTGAAGACGCAGCCCGGCGGCGGCGCCAGCGGCGAGGGCAGCTCGCCCTTGAGCACGATGCGCTCGGCCGCGAGCCCGGGCGTCGAGGCCAGCAGCGCCTGCGTGTAGGGATGCAGCGGCCGCGCGAAGATGCGCGCCTTGGGCCCCTGCTCGACCGCATGGCCGAGGTACATCACCAGCACCTCGTGCGCGATGTGGCGCACCACGCCGAGGTCGTGCGAGATGAAGAGGTAGGACAGCCCCAGATCGGCCTGCAGGTCGGCCAGCAGGTTCAGCACCTGGGCCTGGATCGAGACGTCCAGCGCCGACACCGGCTCGTCGGCCACCAGCAGCCGCGGATCGAGCATCAGCGCGCGCGCGATCGCGATGCGCTGGCGCTGGCCGCCCGAGAACATGTGCGGGTAGCGGTTGGCGTACTCGGGCCGCAGGCCGACGCGGGCCAGCATGTCGCGCGCCCGGGTGGCGCGCTCCGCCTGGCCGAGCGTGGTGTTGATCGCCAGCGGATCCTCGAGCACGGTGGAGATCTTCTTGCGCGGATTGAGCGAGCCGTAGGGGTTCTGGAACACCAGTTGCACCGCCTGGCGAAGTTCGCGCCGGCGCTCGGGCGGCGGATCGACCGCATCGTGGCCCACCAGGTGGAGCGACCCCGCAGTGGGTTTCTCGATCAGCGCCACCATGCGCGCGAGCGTGGATTTGCCGCAGCCCGATTCGCCGACCACCGCCAGCGTGCGGCCGCGCTCGATGCGAAACGAGATGTTGCCCACCGCCTGCAGGTGCGCCGGGGCGCGGAACAGGCCACGGCGCACCGGGTACACGCGCTGCAGGTCCTGGGCTTCGACGACGACTTCCGTCATCTCACGAACTCCACGACGTGGGCGCCATCGCGCGCCAGGGCCTCGTCGCGCTGCGGGTCCCCGAGCGCGTAGTGGCAGCGCACCTGCCCGCCCATCCAGTCGCGCAGCTCGGGCCGCACCGAACGCGAATGCGCGGTCGCGTAGTCGCAGCGCGGCGCGAAGAGACAGCCGGCGGGCCGGTCGTGCACGCCCGGCACCACGCCGGCGATGGTGGCGAGCCGCCCTGCGCCCGCCGAGCGCTCCGGCAGCGCCGCCAGAAGCGCCGCGGTGTAGGGATGCTGCGGCGCCGCGAACAACTCGGCCACGCCGCGCTCCTCCATCACCTGGCCCGCATACATCACGGCCACGCGCTGTGCCATCTCGCTGACCACGCCCATGTTGTGCGTGATCAGCACCAGGCCCATCCCGCGCTCCTTCTGCAGGCTGCGCAGCAGGTCGAGGATCTGGGCCTGGATCGTGACGTCGAGCGCGGTGGTCGGCTCGTCGGCGATCAGCAGCTTGGGATCGCAAGCGATCGCCATCGCGATCATCACGCGCTGGTTCATGCCGCCCGAGAGCTGGTGCGGATAGCTGCCCAGGCGCGTGGAGGCGGCCGGAATGCCGACCTGCTCGAGCAGTTCGGTGGCGCGCCTCCTGGCCTCGCGCTTGTCGAGGTGCAGGTGCAGGCGCAGCGTTTCCATCAACTGCCAGCCGATGGTGAAGCAGGGATTGAGGCTGGTCGTCGGCTCCTGGAAGATCATCGCCACGTCCTTGCCGACCAGCCCGCGCCGCGCCTTGTCCGAAAGGCCGAGCAGGTCGCGGCCGGCGAAGCGCAGGTGCTGCGCGCGCACGCGGCCCGGCCAGCCGATCAGGCCCATCAGCGCCATCATCGTGACGCTCTTGCCCGAGCCCGATTCGCCGACGATGCCGAGCACCTCGCCCTGCTCCAGGCGCAGGCTCACGCCGTCGACGGCGTGCAGCGTCCCGCCCTGCGTGGGGAATTCCACATGGAGGTCGCGGATGTCGAGAAGCATCAGCCCACCCCCGTCGCTTGCTCGCTTCGCGTAGCCGCCTCCCCCCTCGAGGGGGCGCTGCCGGCGGCCCGGCAAAGCCGGTTCCGCGGCAGCTCCGGAACAGACGCATCTTCGAGCGCTTGGATCATGAGGTTCATCTTTTCAACTTGGGATCCAGCGCGTCGCGCAAGCCGTCGCCCAGCAGGTTGAACGCCAGCACGGCCGCGAGGATTGCAAGGCCCGGGAACGTGACGACCCACCAGGCCCGAAGGACGAACTCGCGCGCATCGGCCAGCATGGTTCCCCACTCGGGCGACGGCGGCTGCGCGCCGAGGCCCAGGAAGCCCAGCGCGGCGGCGTCGAGGATGGCGGTCGAGACGCCCAGCGAAGCCTGCACGATCAGCGGCGCGGCGCAATTGGGCAGCACCTCGCGGAACATCAGCCGCAGCGTACCGGCGCCGCTCACGCGCGCCGCCGTGACGTAGTCGCGCGAGACCTCGGAGATGACCGCGGCGCGCGTGATGCGCACGTAGTGCGGCAGCACGACGACCGCGACCGCCAGCATGGCGTTGATCAGGCCGGGACCGAGGATGGCGACGATCACGATCGCGAGCAGCAGGCTCGGCAGCGTGAGCACCACGTCCATGAGCCGCATGATCGCGATCTCCAGCACGCCGCGGAAGAAGCCCGCGATCAGGCCCAGCGCGATGCCGACCGCGGCCGAGAGCGCCACCACCGCGACGCCGATCGAGAGCGACAGCCGGGCCCCGAACATGAGCCGCGAGAGGATGTCGCGGCCGATCGCATCGGTGCCCAGCAGGTGCGTCGCCGTGCCGCCCGCCTGCCAGGCCGGCGGCCGCAGGAAGGCGGTGCTGTCGGTCTGGTTGGGCGCATGCGGCGCCAGCCACGGTGCCAGCAGCGCCACCCCGAGCAGCAGCACGATCACGCCCAGGCCGATCACCGCGCCGCGGTTGGCCGAGAACGAAGCCCAGAACTCGCGCCAGGGTCCTGGCGGCGCGGCGCTCGGTCCGGCAGGAACGGTGGCCGCGGTCATCGCGCCTGGCGGATGCGGGGGTTGATGAAACCGTAGGCGACGTCGACCCCGACGTTGACCAGCATCACGATGACGCCGAGCAGCAGCATGCCGCCCTGCAGCACCGGGTAGTCGCGCCGGCCGATGGCCTCGATCAGCCACTTGCCGACGCCGGGCCAGGAGAAGATGGTCTCGGTCAGGATGGCGCCGGTGAACAGCACGCCGACCTGCAGACCGATCACGGTGACCACCGGGATCAGCGCATTGCGCAGCGCATGCACGCCCACCACGCGCAGCGGCGCGAGGCCCTTGGCGCGCGCAGTGCGGATGTAGTCCTCGCCCAGCACTTCGAGCATGGCCGAGCGCGTCATGCGCGCGATCACGGCCAGCGTGTTGGTGCCCAGCACCACCGCCGGCAGGATCAGGTGCTGCAAGGCGGAGACGAAGGCGCCCTTCTCATCCGACAGCAGCGAATCGATCAGCAGGAAGCCGGTGACGGGCTCGATGAAGTACTGCACCGAGATCCGGCCCGATACCGGCGTCCAGCCCAGCTGGACCGAGAAGAACAGGATCAGCAGCAGGCCCCACCAGAAGATCGGCATCGAATAGCCGGTCAGCGAGGTCGCCATCACGCCGTGGTCGAACAGCGAATTGCGCTTGACCGCCGCCAGGATGCCGGCCGGGATGCCGAGCAGCAGCGCGAACAGGATGGCGCACAGCGCCAGCTCGACCGTGGCCGGGAACAGCGCCAGGAACTCGCTCATCACCGGCTCCTGGGTGATCACCGATTTGCCGAGGTCGCCGTGCAGCACCCGGCCGATGTAGATGCCGTACTGCGTGAAGAGCGGCTTGTCGAGCCCGTACTCCTTCAGGAGCGCCGCGTGGCGGACCGGGTCGATGCCGCGCTCGCCGGCCAGCGTCTCGATCGGGTCGCCGGGCACCAGCCGGATCAGGAAGAACGCGAGCAAGGTCATGCCGACGAAGGTCGGCACGAGGAGGCTCGCGCGGGTCAGGATGAATCTGAACATTCATCCCCAATATGCAAGAGCGATGCCGGGTCGGGTCCCCGGCGGAACCCTTACTTCTTGGCGTCGCGCAGCTCGCGGCGCAGGATCTTGCCGACCGGCGTCTTGGGCATGTCGGTGCGGAACTCGATCACCCGCGGCTGCTTGTAGCCGGTCAGGTTGGCGCGGCAGTGCGCCCGCACATCGGCTTCGGTGAGCGCCGGGTCCTTCTTGACGATCACCAGCTTGACGGCCTCGCCGGTCTTCTCGTCGACGATGCCCACGGCCGCGCATTCGAGCACGCCCGGCATCTGGGCGACCACGTCCTCGATCTCGTTCGGGTACACGTTGAAACCCGAGACCACGATCATGTCCTTCTTGCGGTCGACGATCTTGAAGTAGCCGCGATCGTCGGCGATCGCGATGTCGCCGGTCTTGAAGTAGCCGTCGGGCGTCATGACCTTGGCGGTCTCGTCGGGCCGCTGCCAGTAGCCGGCCATGACCTGCGGGCCCTTCACCGCGAGCTCGCCCGGCTGGCCCGGCGGCACCTCGTGGCCGTCGTCGTCGAGCAGCTTCACGTCGGTGCTCGGCAACGGCACGCCGATGGTGGCGGTGTAGGCGGTGCTGGTGGTCGGGTTGCAGGTGACCGACGGCGAGGTCTCCGAAAGGCCATAGCCCTCGCAGATCGGGCAACCGGTCTTCTCGAGCCAGAGCTTGGCCACGGCGCCCTGCACCGCCATGCCGCCGCCGACCGAGACCTTGAGGTTCTTCCAGTTGACGGTGTCGAAGTCCGGATGGTTCGCGAGGCCGTTGAAGAGCGTATTGACCGCCGGGAAGCTGTGGAAGGTGTGCTTCGACAGCTCCTTCAGCACCGCCGCGAGGTCGCGCGGATTCGGGATCAGGATCAGCTTGCCGCCGGTGCGCATGCTGAGCATCATGTTCACCGTGAACGCGAAGATGTGATAAAGCGGCAGGGCGCAGACGCTGGTCGGCTGCTCGTTGGCCGGCACCTTCAGCATCACCGGCTCGTTCCAGGCCTCGGACTGCAGCACGTTGGCGATCACGTTGCGGTTCAGCAGCACCGCCCCCTTGGAAACGCCGGTGGTACCGCCCGTGTACTGCAGCACCGCGACGTCGTCGGGGCCGAGCGCCGGCGCCTGCAGGGTGCGCGATGCACCCTTGTCGATTGCGTCGTTGAAGCGCACCGCGCCCGGCAGGCTGTAGGCGGGCACCATCTTCTTGACGTTGCGCACCACGTAGTTGACGAGCGCGCCCTTCAGGAAACCCAGCCGGTCGCCCATCGAGGCCAGCACGATGTGCTTGACCTGCGTGGCGCCCAGGCACTGCTGCAGCGTGGTGCCGAAGTTCTCCATCAGCACGATGGCGGTGGAGCCCGAATCCTTCAGCTGGTGTTCCAGTTCGCGCGGCGTGTAGAGCGGATTGACATTGACCACGATCAGCCCGGCGCGCAGCGCCCCGGCCACCGAGATCGGGTACTGCGGGCAGTTCGGCATCATGATCGCGATCCGGTCGCCCTTCACGAGGCCCAGCCCCTGTAGGTAGCAGGCGAAGGCGCGGCTCTGCTGGTCCACCTCGGCGTAGCTCACGTCCTTGCCCATGAAGCTGTAGGCCGTGCGGTCGGCGTACTTGGTGAAGCTTTCCTGCATCAACGCCACCAGCGAGGCGTAGCGCGAGGCATCGATGTCGGCGGGTACGCCTTGCGGATAGCTGCCGAGCCAGGGGCGATCAGTCACAGTGAGTCTCCAGAGCGAAATCTTGTTGGGAAATCTGCCGCCATCGTAACTTGACGTTCGGATGCGGCACGGGCCGCGACATTGCGCGGCCCGTGGTCTTCGTGCGGGCGAGCCGAGCTACTCGACGGCCTTGGCCATGTCCTCGACCACCTTCTTGGCGTCGCCGAAGACCATCATGGTCTTGTCCATGTAGAACAGTTCGTTGTCCAGCCCGGCGTAGCCCGCGGCCATGGAACGCTTGTTCACGATCACCGTCTTGGCCT
>NZ_JBFUFO010000051.1:0-72843 GCF_056403395.1 Variovorax sp. P2_H12
AAACTAACCGATCGCTCCGGCCTTCGGCTGACAGGACCTGTGGTGCAGAGGCAAGGCAGTCACGGCGTTCGTCGGAACCCATCAGATGAAGCCAGAAAAGCGACATTTCAACTTAGCCAGGAATGCGACATCTGAACTTGGCCTTGACATCACGCTGGACTTCCGCGGAGACGACAACACGATCAGCATTGAGGACCACGTACTCCTTCGCGGGGGCGTGCTGGTACACGAAGGTTCAAGTGTACGGATCGGTGCCGGAACCAAGTTCCACTGGAATGCGGTACTCGAAGCGAGAGAGGGTACCTGCATCGACATTGGACGCAACTGTTTGATGTCCCAAGTAAGATTGACAACCTCCGACGTGCATTCGGTGTTCGATCTCGATACTCGCCAGCGAATCAACAAGTCGCGAGATATCAAACTCCACGACCATGTGTGGCTTGCGTTCGACGCCCTCGTCTCCAAGGGAAGCGAGATAGGTTGCGATTCAATCGTCGGTGCGAAGGCACTTGTCGCCGGCAGATTTCCCTCGAACTGCGTCATCGCAGGAAATCCCGGCAAGGTCATCAGAGAAGGAGTGACTTGGGACCATCGTTCGCTTGAAGAAATACCGACAGACAGCGCGACTGTCATGCCGCGCTAGGCAATAGTGCAGTGCGCCACTCTGTTCTGTACTT
The DNA here is from genome assembly GCF_056403395.1 of Variovorax sp. P2_H12. NCBI lineage: Bacteria > Pseudomonadati > Pseudomonadota > Betaproteobacteria > Burkholderiales > Comamonadaceae > Variovorax > Variovorax sp. P2_H12. The sequence goes on from NZ_JBFUFO010000051.1 coordinate 678, forward strand.
ATCCCACGGTGGCCGCGAAAGCTGCCTTGGCTCGCGTGACCTTGGCCGGGATGTTCACCCTCGCCAACTCCGAACCAGGGTTGCCACTTTGCGCCATTGACGGGCCCACTGAGATCCTTGCAGCCTCGCGAGGCCTCCATTGGCTTCGAGCCTGGTGCGCTCCCGCACGATGCCGTGCAGTACGGCTTCGCAGGTCGTGTAGCCGCCAAGCTCCCAGTCCCAATACACCGGGTAATGCACCAGTGCGGCAGCGACCAGTTCGTCCAGACTCAGTGAGCGCCGGCGGCGCGGCATGACGTGTCGGTCCTCCGTCAGGCCCCACCCCGCATAGAAGGGGCGACCGTATACAACCACCTTTTTGTTTCGCAGCAGCGCATCGAAACCCGTCAGAGAGGTCATCGTGTGCACGACATCACACACCTCGATACAGCTAACCACGGACACTGCGGTCTCCACCACATCGGCCAAAGAGTGCGCGGCAGCCCAGGACACCACGCCCGGACGATTCCGCGCCAGCACATCCGGGTGGGGCTTGTAGACGATGAAGGCATTGGGATGCGCCGCTCTCGCCGCCTGAAGCAAGCCCAAGTTGGTCTTGACATCCTCGCATCCGAAGCGAATCGAAGCGTCGTCTTCCACCTGTCCGGGCACGAGCACCACGGGTCGATCGGCGGCATCACCCATGCCCGCCCAGTGAGGGCGCGTTCGGGGTTCGGTGTTGTACTTGGTAATGCCCTCTTCCACGATCAGGCGACGAATGACGCGGGCACGGGCGTGATCGCCCGCAGTGAACCGATGCTCGTTCAACAAGTCTTCAAGTTCGGAAGGGCGGCGCGGGTCAAAGTAGATACCGCGTCCGTCCAGCACCAATGACTGAGGCTTGGTGAGATCGGAGCCCAGCCCCACCGATCGGATGAACCCATCCTCCATGCGCATCGTTCTTGCGCCGCATCGCTCAGCGAGCGCGTCCACGCCGACTGGCGCCAAGTTTCCCCAATGAACGAGGCAGTCGCGCGGACCAGGCTTCAGCTTTTTCAGGGCGCGTGCATTGGGCGCGAACAGCGCTCTGCCGGGTTGCAGCGAAAGCAACGGCCTCACGTTGGCGGCCTTCCATCGTCGGAACCCAATGCACAGCAATCGAGCGTTCTCACCGGACTCAACGAAACGCGCCGCCATTCCTCTCTGGAGGATCAGCCAGTCGATCACATCGAAGATACTGCCGAGCTGGTGAGTGCGCGGATCCAGATAGCGCGTGTAGTGAAAGTAGGCAGCGGCAAACAATTCATCGATCGTGCGCGTCCGACTACGGCGCTCGCAGCGCTGTCGATCCTCTGTCACTCCCCAACCCGCGTACCAAGGCATGCCAAACACTGAAACTGGCTTGCCTGCCAGCAGGGCCTCGAACCCCATCGTGGAGCTCACGACATACACACGATCCATAAGATCGATGAGACTCAACGGATTGATGTCCTGTCGCAGAACGACTGTCCGGTCGTCGTCCTGCACTCCTGTCAAATATCCGCCCTTTCGGCGAGAATTCGCTTCGGGGTGTGTCTTGACGTAGACCGTCGCGCCAGGATTCTCCGCGTACGCGGCCGCCAGCATGTCTGTGAAGGTCTGCGAGTTGGCCCCACCACGCAGCACGCTCATATCACCCGCTGTTTGGTCGACAACCAGCACCCGCTTTGACGCAGGCGAGAATTGCTCTTCACCGGCCGACGGTGCATGGTTGTATTTGCTGAGCCTATGCGCAAGGATGAGCGACTTGGCGCGCGCGACATCGCTGCGAATGTTCTCGAGCAGATCGGCGGACGAAGCCAGCATTCTCTCGAGGGCGGACGGGCGAGTACTGTCGTAGTAGATGCCCTGCGCATCCACCACCAAGGAGAGTTGTGGCGATTCCGCGCCCGGATTGAACGAACGCAGGAATCCGTCCTCCAGCCGCAGCAACGGCAGCCCATGTCGCTCCGCATATTGCTCGGTCCGACGGACGTTGGGCTTGCAACCCCAACCTGCGATGGCACTCAGTGGCGATGCACTCGTAGCATCGCGCATGCGCCCGACCTTTTGACCCAGAAGCGCGGGCAACAAGGCGTTGCCCAGGATTCCCGATGAGAACGCACCGATCACAATATCGTATCGCTCGCCGTGCCGCCGGACCTCGAGACGTCAATGACGCACGGGGCCGTCATCCACGTCATAGATCTGCAGGATGCCCGTCACCTTGCCGTCTTCATCCTTCACCACGAGCGAATTGACCTTGGCCTCACGCATTTTTTCCTCTGCCGCGGAGAACCGCTCTCCCGCGCCCACGACCAACGGATCGCCGGTCATGATCTGGCTCGCGACAAGGGCCAGAGGGTCGTCGCTCTGATCGAAGGCGCGTCGGATATCACCATCAGTGATCAGCCCAAACAACGCGTCGCCATCCATGACCAAGGCCAAGCCGAGGCGACCGCTGCTGATGGTATGTACGACCTCGCGCAATGGTGTCTGAGCGACACACACCGGCAGATTGCCGCTGTGCATGACATCGCCGACTCGGGTGAGCAGACGCCTGCCCAGGCTACCGCCGGGATGAAAGCGAGCGAAGTCCTCTGGCTGGAAGCCACGCAAGGTCGACAGAGCAACGGCCAGTGCGTCTCCCATGACCAAGGTGGCCGTGGTCGAACTCGTGGGCGCCAGATTGTTGCTGCACGCCTCCATGTGTACGGAAACATCCAGGACTGCATCTGCATGATTCGCCAATGTCGACTCGAGGCTGCCTGTCATGGCGATCACACGCATCTTCTGATGCTGCATGAACGGCAGCAGCCGGATCAATTCTTCCGTCTCCCCGCTGTTCGATATCAGCAAAGCGACGTCCATGGATTTCAGCATTCCAAGGTCGCCATGAAAGGCCTCCCCCGGATGAACGAAGAACGAAGGCGTCCCGGTGGAGGCCATCGTTGCAGCAATCTTCTTGCCGATGATTCCAGACTTTCCCATGCCCAGAATGACGACGCGGCCGCGTGCCTCCTGAATGATGCTCACTGCCTTCTCGAAGCTACTACCGAGCCTGCTTGACATGCACTCCAATGCCGCGATTTCGGTTGCGACAACGTTCCTGGCCAGATCCAATGCAGTCATTCAACCGCCCCTTCAAACAGATTCATTGCAGATCACACTATTGCGACATGCCAGCCATCGCCGAGGCAAAGCCGTCGGCCGTCTGGAAGACCTGCTGCTTGCCCTGTGCGAGCAGGATCGCGTCGGCCAACTCTCTAAGAGCACCTTGCCCGCCGCTCAGACTCAAGGTTTTGGAAGCAGCCTGCCTCACGTAGAGCGGCGCATCTGCCACGGCGAAAGACAAGCCACAGACGGCGAAGGCGGGGAGGTCGATACTGTCGTCACCGATGCATGCGGTTTGTTCGACGGTGACTCCCGCCATTGACATGAGCGTCTTGCAAGCCCCCGCCTTGTCGGTGACTCCTAACAGGGACAGAGCAATGCCAAGATCGCAGACCCTTTTGCGAAGCGCTGCAGAGTCACGCCCGGAGAGAACCGCCACCTTCACTCCACTTTTCTCGAGCAATCGGATTCCCAGGCCATCGCGAACATTGAAGCGCTTCAGACACTCGCCGGTAGCGTCGTAGTAAAGCCCCCCATCGGTAAGGACTCCGTCCACGTCTGTTATTACCAGCCGAACGTCGGCAAGGTCCGGCCGATCGCGAACGCACTTGCCGTCCATCAAGGCGCGCACTCGATCCAGACATTCAGGGGTATCAACACCCGGACCGGCGGTCTCGATCCGAAAGGTGCGAATGCGTAGGCCGTCGGCCAACAATCGCAGTTGCTCGAGTTTCTCCGCATGCTCGAGCATCGGCCGAGGCAATGAGGCGTATTTGGCAAGCACGCGCCGCCGGTACGCATAGATGCCCACGTGCTTCAAGTAAGAGGCAGCCTGCTCATCTCGCGGATACGGGACGGGCGCACGAGAGAAATAGAGCGCATCGCCATTGTTCGCGACAACCACCTTGACGGCGTTCGAATTCAGCGCTTCCTGTGCTGTGATGGCGTGGCACAAGGTGCCCACCTCCAAAGTGCCGTCGGCTCGCATCCCTGCTACCAGTGTCTCAATATCGGCCGGCCGCACCATCGGCTCATCGCCTTGCAGGTTGACATAGATATCAGCCGGCAAGGCAACGCAGCCATCACCTCAGTCAAACGGTCGGTGCCTGAAAAGTGCTCGGCAGAAGTCATCACGCAAGTGCCACCAAACCCACGGACGACCGACGCTATGCGCTCGTCTTCTGTCGCCACGCACACCGCGTCAACACCTGACACCTGCATGGCGCGCTCATAGACGTGTTGCACCATCGGCTTCCCCACGATGTCGGCGAGCGGCTTTCCCGGCAGCCGGGTCGACGAATAGCGCGCGGGGATAACGATGGCGAGCTTTTCTCTCGATCTTGAGTTCACGATGCGGTCAGCTATCAGGCGATATCGATCCGAGGAAGCGACTTAACGAGATCATCAAGTGCTTTCATTTGCGTCAGGAAAGGTTCTAACCTGTCAAGGGGCAATGCACTCGGGCCGTCGCACTTGGCATTGTCCGGATCGGGATGCGCTTCCAAGAACAGACCCGCCAAACCCACGGCCAAGCCCGCCCTTGCCAGTTCAACAATTTGTTGCCTGCGCCCACCCGAGGCTGCGCTCATCGAGTCGCGTTGCTGCAATGAATGCGTCACGTCAAAAATAATCGGTATATTTTTGCAGGCATTTTTCATTACATCGAAACCGAGCATATCCACAACCAGATTGTCATATCCAAAAGATGTGCCACGCTCACAAAGAATGAGCTTCTCCCCGCCAGCTTCTTTGAACTTATCCACCACATGGAAAATTTGAGAAGGACTCATGAACTGGGGTTTCTTGATGTTCACTGGTCTTCCCGACCTTGCAAGTGCCACCACAAGATCTGTTTGTCTGGCAAGAAAGGCCGGCAACTGCAACACATCCACTACCGCCGCGACTTCGTTCACCTGCCACGACTCATGAACGTCCGCAATCAAGGGAACATTGAACTCACTCTTAATGTCGGCGAGCATTCGAAGGCCCTCCTGAATTCCAGGTCCCCGATAGGAACGCATAGACGAACGATTGGCCTTGTCGAAGCTCGCCTTAAAGACGTAAGGAATATTCAATTTCCGCGTTACTCTCACATATTCAGCGCACACTCTCATTGAAACATCAACGGACTCCAAGACATTGACTCCTCCAAAGAGGACAAAAGGGCATTCATTTCCAAGGGGAATTGAGTTTAATTCAATCATTCAACGACTCCGACGGGCATTTAACCAAATAATTTTCGCTCCCACCTTATCCACGCCCCTTGAGCACCAAATCCAGTGGAGGGCCTTTTCTCATTAATCCCCCTATTTTTCGAAGTGCAAAAAATCTCGAATCTCGAAGAAACATAATTGGGTTTTCCTTGAGTTTTTTTATTTTTTTTAACGCGCCGGATTTCTCAGGAGGCGCATCCTTTTGAGCACCATCCATGTGGCCGATCAAGTCCTTCTCACTCACTCCTGAAATTCGAGCTGTCGGATCTTTTTCTTTGGGCTTTGGTGAAGATGTCGCAGGCGCCTGTTTTGGCTTGACGAGCTTGATCGCGCCCAGCACGGTGCCATCTGGCGCCCGGTACCTATCAAAAAGAACTGAGTCGTGTGTAACCTGAACCTTCTGGCGAAGCTCCATTTTGAGCTCATCGCAACCCGGCACACGTACGGCGAGATAATTGATTTCGGTGGTTGCCGTCATGAACGAACCATCTTTCCATGGGACTCGCCTCGTCTTGAATTCTGCAAATGAATAAAATTCAAAAACCAAATAATGCAAAAACTGCAAAATCAAATCTCTAGATGGCTTGAATTTCGCAAGCGCATCAATGACATCGTCCGCAGTTCGAACCCCAATTGAAAGTCCATCGTGCCCATACAGCGCTTGCCCCGCATACAGCACGGGCTTCTCGTACACCAACCCAATGACGCCTACGCCAGAATTTATTAACAACACCGCATCCGCGGCATCCGTCAGATCATTGATATGGCCATCATCTAGAAATATGACGCCTGGAAGCTCGGGAGAAACCACCTCCAACGGATGGCGTTTCGCCACCACGACCCAATCTGGCGGGAGGGAAGCAACCGTCTCTCTAACCAGGGAAAGGAAGTTTTCATAACTTTCTATAGGTCCCGAGAGATGATTGATCACGGTGTCTGACGGACGCTGAAGAGGAATGAATAGCATCTTCGCCCCCGCTCTAAGGCCAAGCTTTCGTCGAATACCTGAAGCACCTAGACGTTCTGGCTGTGCTTCGAGATCATCACCTTCTTCCTTGAATATTTTTATATATTCCCCTATTTTTTCAATCTCGCTGTCAGACAGAGGGCGGTGCCATTTTTCGCGTGAGTAGCTTCGACTTTCGCCGTTGAATCCGTTCTCGTCGAAGAAGACAGCTCCTGGAAGAGCGCCTCTCTCGCAAACGATGAACTTCCGGTCGCTCGCCCTGACCGCTCGGTACAGTTCCAACATCTTTTCGCTTGCATACGGATTGTGGAAAATAACCCGATCAATCTCTCTTTCGCGCATAAACGACAAGAGGGTATCCGCGGAAAAAAGATCTTCATTCAATTGAATTAATTCGCCGAACATCGGCGCCACCCATCGGTTGTAGACCCACGGATTGTTCTTGAACAAAATGGACCTACCACGCTCGATTTGAGGCAGCGGATTAGGCTCCTCTCGCCGAGTTCCGAACGCGTGCATCTTTTTCTCGAATATTTTTCTATTCTTTTCCTTGGCCTTGATATAGCGCCCAGTTTCATCGACAGGATGCCATGCGTGAAACATGACAATACCTTTCTGAAATGTCAGATCCCCATACAGGCGATAGACGGCCTTCCATCCTCGATACTCCGATACTTTTTGGAAATTTTTGTAATCGAGCAAGAACTCATCCGGGAGAGGGAACTTCCTTCCCCTCCTAATTGCCCGGCAAGTGAACTCAAGATCCTCGTACCCCCAGCCTTCGAAATCAGGGTCGTTTCCACCACAGGACAAATAGTAATTCCTGTTCCACACCGTGACCGACGTTCCGGTAGAGAACTTCTCTACTCTCGATTTGTCGTTATCCAAGAGCGCTTGGATGTACTTGCTTTTCCGAAGTTCGGCTGGCGCACCAAAGTACTCCTCCGTAGCGTCTTTCGTCAAATAAATTACGCCAAACATCAGAAAGCGTTCAGCAGCCTCATTGACTCCCTGAACTTCGATCTCGTTCAATACATCTCGATAAAAACCGGGATATGGCAAGAGATCCAGATCTTGAAAAAAAATGTACTTGCTCACAACATGCTGTGCAGCAACATTTCTTGCCCGACCTGCTGAGAATATTTTGAGATCGCTGTCGATCCGAAGGTATCTCATCCCAAGTCGATCGCATTCAGTCATGATGTCGACTGCGGCACTCAAAGGTGAGCCGTCATCAACCACGAGCACATCAATGGATGAAGGCAGTTGTGTATCAAGCGACACATAAGAGAGCCTCTGAATTGCGTCCTTCCGATCCGACGAAGCTCGGATGGGAATAATGATCGTCAACAGCATGCTCTCTTCTCTATTTGAAATGCTATTTTTCATGATGATGGGCTTCAATGGGTCGAGTTATTTTCTGGGCTTCAAAAGATGCGGCCGCTTTCGCGCCTAGAGGCCAATAACCACCCGCGCGCTGATCGCAATCTGATAAACAATCTGAATCATTTCCTTCCAGAACTGCCGCTTCTTGTCATCCACCTTCGGCAGCACCAGCACTTGGTCCCCGGGTCGGACGGTCGTGCCGGCGCCATCCGGCGTCTGATCAAAACTGCCATCTCGACGAGCAACGACGATCCGGGTGACGTCGGCGCTCTGCGTGTAGCCGCCCGCACGATCGACGTAGTCCTTGACGCTCATACCGCTCTGGTACGCCACGGCGTTGGGAAAGAGCACCTCGCCACTGACCAGTACCAGACCATCACGCGTCGGCACGCGCAGGATGTCGCCGTTCTCCAGCAACAGGTTGTCGCGCTCCGCGGCCTGCGCAATGACGACCTGGCCCAAGGGCTCGATGCGTCTGGCGCGATCGATCCACTGCAGCGTCAGCTCCGCTTCGGCGCGGCGCAGATTGGCCTCGCCTTCGGACCCGCTGCGCGCGGTCAGCAGCGCGCTCTCCAGGCTGTGCAGCGAGGTTGCAAGCATCTCCTTCTGCCGCTCTTTCACGCTCAACCGGAAGAGCTGGATGCTCTGGCCTTCCGAGCGTTCGTTCAATCTGATCTGCTGCAACAGCGCCCCCATGCGTGTGCCGTAGGGCAGCACGTACTCCTGCGCGCTCATGTGCTCGCCCTCGACCCGCACCGCGATCGTTCCGGGCTTCTTGTCCGCGGTGAATTCGAGTTCGTCGCCGGCCTGCACCGGCACGCCACCCGCCTGCCCGATGGGGTAGTACTCGGTATTGCGCGTGGTTCCGGTGTTGCGGACCACGCGCACGTGCGTGGCCTTGGGGTCGAGCTTTGCGAGACGGGCAAGTTCGGCCACGGTCGGCTGCGCAACGCGCGTGAACTCGAAGCGCTTGGCACTCTCGACCAATCCGCTGACCTTCACCATGCTCTGTCGCGGCTCGACGAAGATCACGTCGCCGTTGCCAAGCTGGTGCAGCGGCATGCTGCCCTTCAGCAGGAAGTCATACAGGTTCACCGACGCCCGCACCTGCGCGCCGCGCTTGACCTGCACATTCAGGAAGGACCCGCGCTCGGGATCGATGCCGCCGGCCTGGTCGAGGAAGTGCAGCAGGCTGTCCATGCTGGTGCCGCTGTAGAGCCCGGGCCGGTACACGAACCCCCCCACAAATACCCGCACCGGCTGCGCCGCAGCCAGGCTGGCGTAGCTGTTGACGTTGGCCCGGAAGACACGGCGCACGGCCGCCGCCACGACGCCCTGCAGTTCCTGGTTGCGCACACCCCGCACGCTCACCGGCCCGACATGCGGCAGGAAGATGTTGCCCTGCGGATCGACGGTGAGCGCCGAGTCGAACTCGAAGGCACCCCACAGGCGCACTTGCAGGCTGTCGCCGCCGGCCACGAGGTAGTCAGGATTGAACTGGGTGGCGCCCGCATTGGCGAATGCGCCGCTGAAGAGTTGCGCGCCGAAGACGTCGCTCTGCAAATTGGCGCGGTAGTCGAAGCCCTGCGGCGTGGTCGGCACCACCCGCGGGGCCGGCGCAGCGGCCGCAGTGCTCCGCGCCGGCGCCGTGGTTTGCAGGGGCTCGACCATGTTGTAGATCACGGAATCGCCGGCGACATCGGTCGCAGTCGGGGCGGGGGCATTCCGATTCAAGCCTTGCGCGGAGGCAGGCCCCGAGAAGGAAACGGCCAACAGGGCCGCAACGGCCAAGCGGCGAAATCCAGACACGAAGTTCATATAAGGGGGCAGGCATCAGTAGCGGGTCTGTTCACACTCCGCGCGCGGACTCGATGCGCAAGCTGACAGCGCAGTGGGGCATCGGGCGACGGGGATCGTTAGCGCCTCGGCACGACCTCTGTGGGAGGACGCCCTGGATCTCGAATCCAGGCAGATCGGGGCGCCGTGTCGCTCAGGGAGGGGACGTCGAGCCCAGACCTGAGCGCAGCGGCAATTGCAAACTCGGTGTTCAGTGAGGACGGAGGAAGCGGAACGGAGGGCACTCGCGTGCAAGATCTGGTGCAGAAAGCCCGAACCTGGATCGTTGGCTCGGCGCATGCGCGCGGTGACTCGCGCCGTCCTCACCAGGCTGAGCATCGCCCATGGAATGCACGCCGTCGTTGTCTAGGAAACTCATGGGCGGTGAGATTAGGATGTGCGCCGCATTCTGTATGCGGTCCCCGAGCCCGAAACCTTCGAGCCATTTCCGCGATTGATGACGAAACTTCTGACCATACCCCTGGTGCCCACTGACTTCGATCATCATCGTTGTCCCCGCACGGAACCGGCAGCGAGGGCCCGGCCACGGGGTCTGGCAACCCCCTAGACCGCGGCCGGCGGACCCAACGGTAAAATGGCCGGAGTCTTGAGAACCCAAGGAATCCCGATGTCCAATCCCACCCCCAACGAGCCCGGCCATGCAGTTGCCGTCGAACCCGACGCGGTCGAGTCGATCGTCCCTCTCATGCCCCTGGTGCTGCCCCTCGTCGGCGGGGTGCTGATGCTCCTTCTGGCCTCCATCGCCATCTACATGGCCTGATTCCGGCGGTCGCCCCGCGGACACCCCGTGTCCCCGTGCCCGCGCGACCTGCCTCAGATCCAGGGGGTGGCCCAAGTGCCGACCCGCCCTGGTCTACCCGGGCTTCCATCCAGCCTCCTCCCTAGACGGAAGCGTTTTTTCCAACGGACTTCGCCCGCCCCATGGCGCCGAGTCCCGTTCGAAAAGACGATTTTCAACTTCGGAGATAGACGATGAACGCACCACTGAAGGGACTCGCCATGCAGGCCCCCTCCTATGTCAAGAACGCGAAGCTGATCGCCTGGGTGGCCGAGATGGCCGCGCTGTGCAAGCCCGCGCGCATCCACTGGTGCGACGGCAGCCAGGAAGAATACGACAGCCTCTGCCAGCAGATGGTCGAAGCCGGCACCCTCAAGCGGCTCAACCCGGCCAAGCGCCCCAACTCCTTCCTCGCCTCTTCCGACCCGAGCGACGTCGCCCGCGTCGAGGACCGCACCTTCATCTGCTCCGCGAAGAAGGAAGACGCCGGCCCGACCAACAACTGGATGGCCCCGGCGGAAATGCGCGCGACGCTGCAGCCGCTGTTCGACGGCTGCATGAAGGGCCGCACGATGTACGTCGTGCCGTTCAGCATGGGCCCGCTCGGCTCGCCGATCGCGCACATCGGCATCGAACTGTCCGACAGCCCCTACGTGGCGGTCAACATGAAGATCATGACCCGCATGGGCCGCGCCGTGTACGACGTGCTCGGCGCCGACGGCGAGTTCGTGCCCTGCGTGCACACGGTCGGCGCGCCGCTGGAAGCCGGCCAGCAGGACGTGGCCTGGCCCTGCAACAAGACCAAGTACATCGTCCACTACCCCGAGACGCGCGAGATCTGGAGCTATGGCTCGGGCTACGGCGGCAATGCGCTGCTCGGCAAGAAGTGCTTCGCGCTGCGCATCGCGTCGAACATGGGCCGCGACGAGGGCTGGCTGGCCGAGCACATGCTGATCCTCGGCGTGACCAACCCGGCCGGCAAGAAGTACCACGTGGCCGCGGCTTTCCCGAGCGCCTGCGGCAAGACCAACTTCGCCATGCTGATCCCGCCGGCCGGCTTCGACGGCTGGAAGGTCACGACCATCGGCGACGACATCGCCTGGATCAAGCCCGGCGCCGACGGCAAACTGCACGCGATCAACCCCGAGGCGGGCTATTTCGGCGTCGCGCCCGGCACCAACATGCAGACCAATCCGAACTGCATGGCCAGCCTCGACCGCGACGTGATCTTCACCAACGTGGCCCTGACGGATGACGGCGACGTCTGGTGGGAAGGCATGGGCGCAGCCCCGGCGCACGCGATCGACTGGCGAGGCTTGGACTGGACGCCCGCGATCGCCAAGGAGACCGGTGCCAAGGCCGCGCATCCGAACGCCCGCTTCACGGTCGCCGCGATCAACAACCCGGCGCTCGACACCGCCTGGGACGACCCGAAGGGCGTCGCGATCGACGCCTTCATCTTCGGCGGCCGTCGCTCGACCACCGTGCCGCTGGTGACCGAGGCCCGCAACTGGGTCGAAGGCGTCTACATGGCAGCGACGATGGGTTCGGAGACGACCGCTGCGGCCGCCGGCCAGCAGGGCGTGGTGCGGCGCGATCCGTTCGCGATGCTGCCCTTCGCCGGCTACAACATGAGCGACTACTTCCAGCACTGGCTGGATCTCGGCAAGAAGCTCGAGGCCTCGGGCGCCCGGCTGCCGAAGATCTACACCACCAACTGGTTCCGCAAGGGCGAGGACGGCAAGTTCGTCTGGCCCGGCTACGGCGAGAACATGCGCGTGCTCAAGTGGATGATCGACCGCATCGAGCAGAAGGCCGAAGGCAGCGAACACGTGTTCGGCGTCAGCCCGCGCTACGAGGACCTCAACTGGACCGGCCTGGACTTCAGCGCCAAGCAGTTCGACACCGTCACCAGCATCGACAAGGCCGCCTGGCAGGCCGAACTGAAGCTGCATGCCGAGCTGTTCGAGCAGCTGGCGCACCATCTGCCCCAGGAACTGCCGGCGACCAAGGCGGCGATCGAGAAGCGCCTCGCGGCCTGAGCCTGAGCCTCTCGCCGCCAATGAAAAAGCCGCCCTCGGGCGGCTTTTTCATTTCATGCAACCGGCCCGGCGGCCGGCGAATCGATCAGTAGTACTGGCCGAGATTCACGCGGCGCATCGCTTCATGCAGCGTCGGGACGCGGACGTCGGCGGAGCGCTGAGCCACACGCTCCAGCGAACGCGCCTTGCCGGCGGCGGGCAGTTCGACCTCGGCGGCCTGCTGGCGCGTGGCGATGGCGTTGAGCTCGCTGAGGATGCGCGGGTCCTGCTTGGCGTAGGCCAGGAACTGCTCGTCCGCGCGCTCGGCGGCGCGCCGCTTGGCGGCACCGCGGGTGGAGGCGATGACGCGAGCAGCCAGCGAACGCGCAGTGCCGGCGAACAGCGCCAGGCCGACGAAGGCCACGCCCCACAGCACCACCCAGGCCAGCATCAGGCCGCCCTCGTCGGTGACCGTCATCAGCCGGTCGGCGACGACCAGCAGGGACGACACGATGGCCGCCAGCAGCAACGCGGCGAGGCCACGGGCGCCATCGAAACCGCGGCGGGCGGCGCGGACGCGGTCGAACGCCGCCTCGGCGCGAACGATGCCGGGGTGGGTTGCGGGCTTGTCAACGTGAATGAAGCTGGTCATGGTGTTCCTCCTGAAAGGACGAGAGGCCGAAGCCGATGCCCTGATATTAGGGGTTACCCTAGTGTTTTGCCACTTTATCCTGTTGATGTTTATCATTCACATCACTTATGGATGTCAACTTTCGCACGCTCGATCTGAACCTGCTTCGCGTGTTCGACGAGGTGATGGCGGAGCGCAATCTCACGCGCGCCGCCCGCAACCTGTCGATCACCCAGCCCGCGGTCAGCAATGCGCTGCGTCGGCTGCGCGAAGTGCTCGGCGATGAACTGGTGCGGCGCGCTGGCGCAGGCGTGGAGCCGACGCCACGGGCACTGGCGCTGTGGCCCACGGTGCGCGACGCGCTGCGACAACTGCAGCACACCCTGGCCCCAGGTGAATTCGATCCCGGCACCGCCGACACCAGCTTCCTGCTGGCGATGGCCGACGCCACGGCCGCCGAGCTGATGCCGGGCCTGATCGGGATCGTCGAGGAGGAAGCCCGGGCGGTGTCGCTGCGCGTGTTGCCGCTGACGACGCGCGATCCGCGGCGGATGCTGGAGCAGGAGGAAGTCGACGTCGCGATCGGCTACTTTCCCGCTGTGATTGCCAGCCTGGCCGCCCGCGGGCAGTCCGGCGTGGGCGCGCCCTTCGAGACGCAGCGGCTCTACGTGGGGCAGTACGTGTGCGTGATGCGCCGCGGCCATCCGCTGGCGGATGCGCCGCTGACGCTCGACAGCTACTGCGCCGCGCGCCACCTGCTGGTGAGCTTCTCGGGCCGGCCCTACGGCTTCATCGACCAGACGCTGGGCGCCATGGGGCGCGAACGGCGCATCGTGGTCACGGTGAACCAGTTCTTCACGGCCGGGCGGGTGGTCGCCAACTCGAACCTGCTGACGGTGATGCCGCGGCACTTCGCGCGCGTGACCGGCATCGACGATCACCTGGTGCTGCGCGAGCTTCCGTTCGACCAGCCGCTGGTGCATGTGGATGCGCTGTGGCATCGGCGCGCCCAGCATGCGCACGCCCACGGGTGGCTGCGGCAGGCGTTGCTGCGCGCTGCGGGGGCGGCGTTCGCCGGCKCGCCGGGCGAGCCGGCGGCTTGACGGTCAGCGGACGACGCTGAGCCAGGCGCTGGCGGCGGCGCGCAGTTCCTGGGCCTGATAGGCATCGAGGCCGGCGCGGCGGTCGGCGCTCTGCATCAGGATGGCGGCCGGACTGTCATCGACAGCCTTGTCGGCCGGGCGGAGAAAACGGGCCACGAGGGCCATGAGCTGAAACATGATGGTGCGCTGCCCAGCGGGCGGCGCCAAGTTGACGATGAATCAAGAATAAGGGTTTTCCCCAATTTATCAAGCCAAAGGTTATGCACAGCACGCATGAAGGCATCGTCTAGACTGCATCCATGAAGCTTCAGTTGCTCTCGGATCTGCACATCGAAGTGCATCCCCAGCTCCAGATCGCCCCGGCGCCTGGCGCCGACCTGCTGGTGCTCGCCGGTGATATCGGCTCCTACCAGGAGGGCTCGCGCCTCGTGGCGCCCGATTTCGGGCTGACCCGCTTTTCGCCGCGCCATGGCTGGCCGGCGCCGGTGATCTATGTCCCGGGCAACCATGAGTACGACAACGCGGATTTCGACGAGGTGCACAGCCGGCTTCGAGAAACCTGCGAGGCGCTGGAGATCGGCTGGCTGGAGCGCGAAACCCGGACGATCGACGGCGTGCGTTTCGTCGGCACCACGCTGTGGGCGGACTTCGACGCGCTGGTCGAACCCTCGGACACGCTGGGCGATGCGCTCAAGAAGCGCGGCAAGGCCGTGCGCGCGGCCAACTTCTATCTGGAGAAAGCCGCCACGATGCGCGCCGGAAACATCTTCCTCGCGGACGAGATGAGGGAACACGCGCTGATCTGCCAGGACTGGCTGCGTAACGAACTTGCCCAGGACTTCGACGGCACGACCGTGGTCATCACGCATTTCGCGCCGACCCTGGCGAGTGCCGATCCGCGCTATGGCCTGAGTCCCGGCACCGCGGGTTTCTGCAATTCGCTGGATGAACTGCTGCCCCGGGCCGATCTCTGGCTGCACGGCCACCTGCATTGCCACTTCGACTACCTGAAGGACGGTTGCCGCGTGGTCGCGAATCCCCTGGGCTACATGGGCAAGGGCGAGCAGGAGGACTTCAGGCCCGACTTGCTGATCGAGGTGCCGCGGCGGCCTGCGCGCGCCGGCTGAACCTGCCCACCCGGGCGCGCGACCGCCCCTATGATCGGCGCGCATTCGCAGCAAGGGATACGCGTGCTCAACGGCTTGTGGCTTGGCTTCTTTCTGACGGCGGCAGTGACGGCGCTCGCGCGCTGGCTGCTCGGCGGCGACGCGACCGTGTTCGCCGCCGTGGTCGAGAGCCTGTTCGCCATGGCCCGGCTCTCGGTCGAGGTGATGGTGCTGCTGTTCGGCACGCTCACGCTGTGGCTGGGCTTCCTGCGCATCGCCGAGGCCGCAGGCATCGTGGACTTGCTCGCCCGGCTGCTGGCGCCGTTGTTCCGCCGCCTGATGCCCGAGGTGCCGGCCGGGCATCCGGCGCTCGGGCTGATCACGCTCAACTTCGCGGCCAACGCGCTCGGGCTGGACAACGCGGCGACGCCGATCGGGCTCAAGGCGATGCGCGAATTGCAGACGCTGAATCCGAGCGCGACGACCGCGAGCAATGCGCAGATCCTGTTCCTGGTGCTCAACGCCTCGTCGCTGACGCTGCTGCCGGTCACGATCTTCATGTACCGCGCGCAGCAGGGCGCGGCCGATCCGACGCTGGTGTTCCTGCCGATCCTGCTGGCGACCAGCGCGTCGACCGTGGTCGGGCTGCTGTCGGTGGCCTTCATGCAGCGCCTGCGGCTGTGGGACCCGGTGGTGCTGGCCTATCTGCTGCCCGGCGCGTTGCTGCTCGGCGGCTTCATGGCGCTGCTGGCCACCCTCTCGGCCGCAGCCCTGGCCTCGCTCTCCTCGCTACTCGGCAACCTCACGCTGTTCGGGCTGATCGTCGGCTTCCTGCTGGTCGGGGCGCTGCGGCGGATCAGGGTCTACGAATGCTTCGTCGAAGGTGCCAAGGAGGGCTTCGACGTCGCGAAGAACCTGCTGCCCTACCTGGTCGCGATGCTGTGCGCGGTCGGCGTGCTGCGCGCCTCGGGCGCGCTCGACCTGGCGCTCGAAGGCATCCGTTGGGCCGTCGGGCACACCGGCTGGGACACGCGCTTCGTCGACGCGCTGCCGACCGCGCTGGTCAAGCCCTTCTCGGGCAGCGCGGCACGCGCGATGCTGATCGAGACCATGCAGAGCCAGGGCGTCGACAGCTTCCCGGCGCTGGTCGCGGCCACCATCCAGGGCAGCACCGAAACGACTTTCTATGTGCTGGCGGTCTACTTCGGCGCGGTCGGGCTCCAGCGGGCGCGCCATGCCGTGGGCTGCGCGCTGCTGGCGGAACTGGCGGGCGTGATGGCGGCCATCGCGGTCGGCTACTGGTTCTTCGGTTGAACGGCTGAGCCGGCGGCAGCGACCTCGCGCCCGATCGGCCAAAATGGGCCTCCAACTGCCCGCTCTTCCGTGACCGCACCCGCCCAGGCGCAACCGCCCTCCTTCTCCCTCGACGAGTTCCGTGCATCGCTCGGCATGTTCGCCACCGGCGTGACCATCGTCACGGCGCGCGCCGCCAACGGCGCGCTGGTCGGCCTGACGGCCAACTCCTTCAACTCGGTCTCGCTCGACCCCCCGCTGGTGCTCTGGAGCCTGGCACGCAGCGCGGCATCGATGGCGGCCCTGCGAACCGGCTCGCACTACGCGATCAACATCCTCTCCGCCAGCCAGAAGAGCCTGGCGGAGCGCTTCGCGACCAAGAACGTCGATCGCTGGCGCGAGGTCGCCTACACCGAGGGCATCGGCGGTGCGCCGGTGCTGGTGGGCGCGGCGGCCAGCTTCGAGTGCTTCAACCGCAGCCGCTACGACGAGGGCGACCACGTGATCTTCGTCGGCGAGGTCGAGCGCTGCACGCACAGCGCGGGCGCCTCGCCGCTGCTGTTCCACGGCGGGCGCTTCTACACGGAGCATCCGCTTTGAAGGCGGCGCCGGCGGTGCTGCTGGCGGTGGCGTGCGCGGTCGAAGCCGCGGCGGCGCAGGAAGCACCGAAGCCCGAGAAGCAGAACTGGTTCGACGACCCGTTCTTCCAGGTGTCTTCGGGCATGCGCAATTGCCCGGTTCCGGAAGGCCCGTTGATGACCGCCGAGGAACGGCGCGCGCAAATGCACTCGCGCCTGGAGCGCGGCACCAGCTGCTGGCTGGCCGGCCGCTGCGCCGACAGCAACGCCTACCGCTACGACAAGGCGCTGGCGCCCCGGGTGCAGGCGGCCCTGGCGGCGGTGCCGGGCGTGCGGCGCGGCAGCGTCTGGGTCGTGATCCAGCGCCGCTGGGTGTACCTGCAGGGCTGCGTCCCCTCGCGCGAACTGGCCGCGGCGCTGGACCGCGCCGCGCGCACGGTGCCCGATGTGGAGGTGGTGCTGCCCAACCTGATGATCGGCACGCGCGGCCGCCCGCCCTACCCGAAACGCGACGCACTGAACAAACAAGAAGAATGATCGAACGCAAGCACCACCTCGACCCTCGCGCCACCTCCCTGCTCATCGCCTGCTGCGCCTTCTGGGGCTTGCAGCAAATCCTGATCAAGACCACGGTCACCGAAGTGCCCCCGCTGTGGCAGGCCTCGATCCGCATGGCGGGTGCGGTGGTGCTGCTCTGGGCCTGGTGCGCCCGGCGCGGCGTGCCGCTGTTCGAGCGCGACGGCACGCTGCCGGGCGGGCTGCTCGCGGGCGCGCTGTTCGCGGGCGAGTTCGTCTGCATCTACCTCGGGCTCCAGCTCACGACGGCGTCGCGGCTCACGGTGTTTCTCTATACCTCGCCCTTCGTGGTGGCGCTGCTGCTGCCGCGCTGGGTGCCGGCCGAGCGGCTGCACGGCCTGCAGTGGGTGGGGCTGGCGATCGCCTTCGCGGGCGTGGTGCTGGCCTTCAGCGAGAGCTTCGGCCACAGCACCTCGGCCCAGTTGCGCGGCGATGCGCTGGCACTCACCGGCGGCGTGCTGTGGGGGCTGACCACCCTGGCGATCCGCGCCACCCGGCTCGCCACCGCCAGCGCCGAGAAGACGCTGTTCTATCAAATCGCGGTGACCGCAGCGGTCTCGCCGCTCCTGTCGCTGCTGCTCGGCGAGCGCTGGAGCTTCACCTACTCGGCCTATGCCTGGTTCTCGATCGCGCTGCAGACCGTGATCGGCGCCTTCGCGAGCTACCTGGCCTGGATGTGGCTGCTGCGCCACTATCCGGCCACGCGCATCTCCTCCTTCACTTTCCTGACGCCGCTGCTCGCGCTGGTGTTCGGCGTGCTGCTGCTCTCGGAGCCGCTGACGCTGCAGCTGCTGCTGGCGCTGACCGGCGTGGCGCTCGGCATCGTGCTGGTGAACCGGCGGCCCGGAGCGCAGGCATGAACTTCCAGCCGGTGCTCGATGCCATCGACGCCGAACTGCGTCCGCTGCTCGGCGCGGAGGGCCAGGTCGCCAGCTACATCCCGGCGCTGGCGCGGGTGCCGGCGCAGCAGTTCGGCATTGCGCTCAGGACCTGCGACGGCCAGGAGGCCTCGGCCGGCGACGCCGCCACGCCGTTCTCGATCCAGAGCATCTCGAAGCTGTTCACGCTGACGCTCGCGATGCGGCGCCTGGGCGACGTGCTGTGGGAGCGGATCGGCCGCGAGCCTTCGGGCAATCCCTTCAATTCGCTGGTGCAGCTGGAACACGAACAGGGCCGGCCGCGCAACCCCTTCATCAACGCGGGCGCGATCGCGGTGGCCGATCGGCTCGTGAGCCTGGGCCACGCCAAGGCCGACCTGCTTGCGCTGATGTCCGAGCTCTGCGGCGAGCCGATCGCCTACGACGAGGAAGTGGCCGCCTCCGAGGCCGTGACCGGCTTTCGCAACATCGCGCTGGCCAACTTCATGAAGAGCTTCGGCAAGATCGACAACGACGTGCGCGAAGTGCTCAGCCTGTACTTCCACCAGTGCGCGATCCGCATGAGCTGCCGGCAGCTGGCGCGCGCCGCCGGTTTCCTGTGCCGCGACGGCGCCCATCCGATCGACGGCGAGCCCGAGATCACGACCGAGCGGCACGCGCGCCGCATCAATGCGCTGATGCTGACCTGCGGCACCTACGACGCCGCCGGTGACGTCGCCTTCTCGATCGGCCTGCCGTGCAAGAGCGGCGTCGGCGGCGGCATCGTTGCCGTGGTGCCGGACAAGCTGACACTGTGCGTCTGGTCGCCGGCGCTCGATGCCACCGGCAATTCGCTGCTGGGGCTCAAGGCGCTCGAGCTGTTCACGGCCCGCACCGGACTTTCCATTTTTTGAATGCTCTCATGACAGACACCGACACTGCCCCTCCGATCCAGCAAGCCACCCTCTGGAGCGACGAGCTCTGGACCGCGCGCGTGATCAAGAACGAAGACGACGACGGCTGGGCCGTCGCGATGACGCGCCACGGCGATCCGGAGCCCGCGCTGGTCGGTCCCTGGACCATGGGGCGCGACAAGAAGAATCCCAAGCCGCTCGATGCGCCGGCCTTTCACACGCTGGTGAAGACCGCCAACGAAGTGCTGCGCCGCCATGAGCAGCAGCTGCATGCGCGACTCAACAAGAGCGTCAGCGTCGGTGCGGGATCGGAACGCATCCGCGTGTCGCTGCAGATCGTGCCCGACGAGGACAATCCGCACGCGATGCTGCGGGCGCACGACGAATCCGGCAGCGAGCTGGCCGAACTGCGCGTGAAACCGGACTTCAAGCTCAACGCCGCCAGCGCCGAGGCCTGGATCGACAGCGGCTTCCAGAAGCCGCGCTGAAGACAAGGGCATCGGCGTTCTCGTCTACGCTTCGCCATGCACTTCCTTCCTGCCCTCCTGCTGTTCCTCCACCTGCTCGCCGCCGCCTTCTGGGTCGGCGGCATGGCCGTGATGCATTTCGCGGTACGGCCTTCGGCGGTGGCGACGCTCGAACCGCCGCTGCGCCTGCCGTTCATGGCAGCCACGCTGGCTCGCTTCTTCGTCGGCGTGTCGTCCGCCATCGGCGTGCTGCTCGCGAGCGGCCTGCTGCTGGTCTGGCAGGCGGGCGGTTTTGCGCGCGTGCACTGGAGCGTGCACGCGATGTTCGCGGTCGGACTGGCGATGATGGCCTTGTTCCTGCACCTGCGCTTCGCGCCCTTTCCGCGGCTCGTGCGCGCGGTGGCGGCGCGCGAATGGCCGGTGGCGGCCGCCAACCTCAATCTGATCCGCAAGCTGGTCGGCGTGAACCTGATGCTCGGCGTGGCCGTGTTCGCGCTGGCGGTGGTCGGCCGGGCGCTGTGAAACGCGCCCTGCCGGGGGTCACGCCTAGCGCTGGCTGAACGTCGCGAGAATCTGCAGCACGCTCTCGGTGGCGCCGTCGAGTGCCGCGCGCGGCCGATGGGCGATGCCCAGCCGGCGTGTCAGCGTCGGCCGCAGCGGCAGCATGCGCATGCGTTCGTCGAGCGGGTTGTCGCTGGCCGGCAGCACGGGCAGCACCGCGGCGCCGTAGCCCGCGGCCACCAGGCTGCGCATCGCGGCGTCGTAGTTGAGCTCGATGCGCGGCCGCGGCGCCKCGCCCGCGGCCGCGAACCACTCGGTCGTGAGCCGGTACATGTGGGTGCTGGCGTCGTTGGCGATCAGCGGCTGCTGGGCCAGCCATTTCGGCGTCGCGCGCTGCGGCGACTTCCACTTGCGCGGCACGAAGGCCATCATCGGCTGGTCGCGCCAGCGCGTGACCACCAGGTCGCGCAACGGCGGCTGCGGCATCGCCACCAGGCCGATGTCGAGCGTGCCCGTGGCGAGCCGGGACATCGCTTCGTTTGAGCCCAGGATGCTGACCTCGACATCGATGCCCGCATGACGCTCCTCGAGCGCTTCGAGCACCTGCGGCAGCAGGTCGACCACCACGCCGGTGGACGTGCCCAGGCGCACCCGCCCGGTCCGCCCCTCGGCCTGGCGCCGCACCGCGGCGACCGCCTCGTCGGCATCGCGCAGCAGCTGGCGGGCGCGCTCGACCAGCGCAGCCCCGGCCGCGGTCGGCGCGATCCGGCGGCTGCCGCGCACCACCAGCTTCGCGCCGAGCCGGGATTCCAGCTCGCTGACGTGCAGGCTGACGGTGGGCTGCGCGAGGTGCAAAGCCCGGGCCGCGGCGGAGAAGCTGCCGAGGTCGGCGATCGACACCAGGGTGCGCAGTTGGTCGAGGTTGAGTTGCCGCATCAGGAAAGCTGATTGGAGGTGACAGGATTCTCAACTTCCACAATAGCATGCGGGCTTGCAAGATGGCTTCCTATTCAAGGAGCCACGCCATGCCGTCGACCCGGTCCGCCTTCGTCACCCGCCTGTTCGACGGGGTTCGCGCGCTGCGCCGCTGCCGGCTGGACCAGCGCCAGCTGCGCTCGATGAGCGAGCTCGAGCTGCGCGACCTGGGCGTGGGCCGCAGCGAGATCCCTTGGTTGCTCAGCGATGCTGCGGCACCGCCGCGTGCGCCACGCAGCCATGCGCGGTGTGCTGCGGATGCTCGGCCAGCAATGCGGCCGTGACGCCGTTGGTCCAGCCGAAGCCGTCCTGCAGCGGGTACTCGCCACCGGCGCCGCCTGCGGTGTCGTCGCGCTCGACGCGCCGCAGGGCGTACTTCTCGACCAGCTTGCCTTCGCGCTCGTAGAGCGCGGCAACGGTCGCGAGCCAGCGCCTGGCGATGGTGCGCGACAGCGCCTCGTGGCCGTAGTCGGCCAGCCCCCGGACCGCCATCCACTGCAGCGCCGCCCAGCCATTGGGGCGGTCCCACTGCTGGTCGCTGCCGCACTCGGTGGTCGACAGCCCGCCATGCGCCAGCAGCCGCTGCGACAAGGTCTCGGCCAGCGCCTCGGCCTGGGCAGCGGTCGCGACGCCGACGAACAGTGGCACCACGCTGGCGGCGGTCAGGCAGCTGCGGCGCACGCCCTGGCGCCAGTCGTGGTCGAAGAAGGCGCCCTGCCGCGGGTCCCAGAAGAGCTCGCCGATCGCGGCCCGGCGCGCCTCGGCTTGCTGCGAACAGGCCCGCGCGGCGGCGGCGTCGCCGGCCTGCGCGCTCAAGGTGGCGAGCGTGCATTCGAGCTTGTGCAGGAACGCGTTCAGGTCGACCGGCAGGATGTCGGTGGTGCACAGCGTGGCCAGCGAGGCGGCCGTGGCGGCGCGCACGTGGGCGCAGGGCTGCCCGTCGCTCGGCGGCGATGGCTCGCGCATCCAGCGGGTGCTGAAGTCCCAGCCCGACTCGCAGGCCGCGCGGATCTCACGGTAGATCAGGGCCGGCTCGCGATCGCAGGCCTGCGCCGTGGCCGCGTCTTCGATCCACGACTCCTCGCGCGGCGTGTCGCGCTCGGCCCAATAGCGATTGAGCAGGGCGCCGCCGGGCAGCCGCACCACGTGCCGGCTCGCTTCTCCCGGCGCCAGGCCCTCGCT
The DNA here is from genome assembly GCF_056403395.1 of Variovorax sp. P2_H12. Lineage (NCBI taxonomy): Bacteria > Pseudomonadati > Pseudomonadota > Betaproteobacteria > Burkholderiales > Comamonadaceae > Variovorax > Variovorax sp. P2_H12. The sequence goes on from NZ_JBFUFO010000051.1 coordinate 23,194, forward strand.
GCCGGCCATCCACCAGGCATGCTCGCGCCGCAGCTGCGGCAGGAAGTCGCGCGCGTCGACCGCGCCCTGCTGCTGCGCGAGTTCGACCATCAGCGCAAACACGGGGGGCTGCGAGCGACCCAGGTAGTAGCTGCGCGTGCCGTTCGGCACATGGCCATAGGTGTCGATCAGGTAGGCGAAATTCTCGACCATGTCGCGCACCAGCGGCCGATGCCGCTCGCCGGGCAGGCCCAGCAGCGTGAAGTAGGAATCCCAGTAGTAGAGCTCGCGGAAGCGTCCGCCCGGCACCAGGTACGGATGGGGCAGCTGCAGCAGCGAGGAGCGCGGCGGATGCGCCTGGGGATGCCGCGTCAGCACCGGCCACAGGTCGTCGATGTGCGCCGCGATCGGCTGTCCCGGAACCGACACGTAGTCGCTAGGCGCCGGCTCGACCAGCTCGAAGCTCGCCTGCACGAAGGCCGCGAGATCGAAGCCGGGTTCGCCGCACTGCGCCCTGTAGGCCGCCAGGATGGCTTCCGGCTCGGCGCGTGGCGCGCAATCGACGAAGGTCTTGCTGTCGGTGAAGACGCGCCCCGACTGGACCGCGACGAAAAGCTCCTGGTAGCGGTCGGCCGGCGTCAGCGTGTCGGGTGCGGGCGCAGCCGCGGCGCGCGTCGAGCGCTCCGCGGTGGAAGCGCCCGGCGCGGTCACACCACGCCCGCCGCCCGCAGCGCTGCGCGCCTGGCTTCGTCGATGCCGAACTCGGCCAGCACCTCGTCGGTGTGCTGACCGAGCGCGGGTGGCGCCCGGCGCAGCACCGGGGGCGTGGCCTGCAGCCGCAGCGGGCTGGCCACGCCGACGATGTGCGCGATGCCGTCGTCGGCGTCGCGCGGCAGGCTCACGGCCAGGCCGCGCGCCTTGACCTGGTCGTCCTCGAAGGCCTGGGCGATGTCATTGATCGGGCCGCAGGGCACGGCCTTGTCCTCGAGCAGCGCGATCCAATCGGCCGTGCTGCGCGTGCGGGTCACGGCCTCCATCTGCGGGATCAGCACCTCGCGGTGCTTGACGCGCAGCGTGTTGGTGGCGAAGCGCGGATCGGCGGCCCACTCCGGATGGCCGGCGGCTTCGCAGAAGCGCGCGAACTGGCCGTTGTTGCCGATCGCCAGCAGCATCGCGCCGTCGGCTGTGCGGAAGTCCTGGTAGGGCGCCAGGCTCGGATGGCTGTTGCCCTGGCGCTGCGGCGCCACGCCGGTATTGAGGAAGGCGCTGGCCTGATTGGCCAGGATCGCCATGCCGACGTCGAGCAGCGCCATGTCGATGTGCTGGCCCTCTCCGGTGCGGTGCCGGACCTCGATCGCGGCCAGGATCGCGGTGCTCGCATAGACGCCGGTGAAGAGGTCGGTCAGCGCGACGCCGACCCGCAGCGGTCCGCCGCCGGGCGCCTCGTCGGGCCGGCCGGTGATGCTCATCATGCCGGTGGTGGCCTGGATCATCAGGTCGTAGCCGGCCCGCATGGCATGCGGGCCGTCGTGGCCGAAGCCGGTGACGCTGCAGTAGATGAGGCGCGGATTGGCGGCGCGCAGGCTCTCATGGTCGAGGCCGTACTGCTTGAGGCCGCCGGTCTTGAAGTTCTCGACCAGGATATCGCTCTCGGCCGCCATGCGCTTGAGCAGCGCCTGGCCGTCGGGCGTGGCCATGTCGATCGTGACCGAGCGCTTGTTGCGGTTGCAGGCCGTGAAGTAGGTGGCCTGGTGGGTGTCCTGGCCGTCCGCATCCTTGAGGAAGGGCGGACCCCAGCTGCGCGTGTCGTCGCCGACGCCCGGCCGCTCGATCTTGATCACGTCGGCTCCCAGGTCCGCGAGGATCTGGGTGCACCACGGGCCCGCGAGCACGCGCGACAGGTCGAGGACCTTGAGGCCCGCGAGGGCGCCTTCTGAAGAAGGGGAGGAAGAAGAGGACATGTTCATGAGAGGACGCACACGCGTTGCAGCTTACTTCCAGCAGGCGCGCCGCGCACGGCCGCCCGAAGCGGCCGCGCCGCCCCCTTGAGGGGGGAGGCGGCGACACGAAGTGCGCCAGCGACGGGGGTGGACCTCAATTGGCGAAGGCGGCGATGCCGGTTTGCGCGCGGCCCAGGATCAGCGCATGGATGTCGTGCGTGCCTTCGTAGGTGTTGACCACCTCGAGGTTGACCAGGTGGCGGGCCACGCCGAACTCGTCGCTGATGCCGTTGCCGCCCATCATGTCGCGGGCCAGCCGCGCGATGTCGAGCGCCTTGCCGCAGGAGTTGCGCTTGAGCAGCGAGGTGACTTCGACCGAGGCGGTGCCCTCGTCCTTCATGCGGCCCAGGCGCAGGCAGCCCTGCAGGCCCAGCGTGATCTCGGTCTGCATGTCGGCCAGCTTCTTCTGGATCAGCTGGTTGGCCGCGAGCGGGCGGCCGAACTGCTTGCGGTCGAGCGTGTACTGGCGGGCGCGGTGCCAGCAGTCCTCGGCGGCACCGAGTGCGCCCCACGAGATACCGTAGCGGGCGCTGTTGAGGCAGGTGAACGGGCCCTTCAGGCCCTGCACTTCGGGGAAGGCGTTTTCTTCGGGGCAGAACACGTTGTCCATCACGATCTCGCCGGTGATCGAGGCGCGCAGGCCGACCTTGCCGTGGATCGCCGGTGCGCTCAGGCCCTTCGCGCCCTTCTCGAGCACGAAGCCGCGGATCGGGCCGACCGTGCCGCTTTCGCTGACTTCCTTGGCCCAGACGACGAAGACGTCGGCGATCGGGCTGTTGCTGATCCACATCTTGGCGCCGCTGAGCGAATAGCCGCCGGGCACCTTCTTGGCGCGCGTGACCATGCTGCCGGGGTCGGAGCCGTGGTCGGGTTCGGTCAGGCCGAAGCAGCCGATCCACTCGCCGGTGGCGAGCTTGGGCAGGTACTTCTGCTTCTGCGCCTCGGTGCCGAATTCGTTGATCGGCACCATCACCAGCGAGCTCTGCACGCTGGCCATCGAACGGTAGCCGGAGTCGACGCGCTCGACTTCACGGGCGATCAGGCCATAGCAGACGTAGTTGAGGCCGGGACCACCGTACTGCTCGGGGATCGTCGGGCCCAGCAGGCCCAGGGCGCCCATCTCGCGGAAGATCGCCGGATCGGTCTCGCCGCTGCGAAAGCCTTCGATGACGCGCGGGGCGAGGCGCTCCTGGCAGTAGGCGTTGGCGGCATCGCGCACCATGCGCTCGTCGTCGGTGAGTTGCTGGTCGAGCAGCAGGGGGTCGTCCCAATGAAAGGCGGCGTGGGCCATGTGAAGTCTCCGTTGAGGGGTGCTGAGGTTGGCCCCGATCGTAAGCGCGGCGCATAGCGAGCGCAAACGACGATTCCACACCCAGTTATGCGTTCTGGGAACTTCAAAGCACAATAGCTCGCAGGCTTGCCATAGATGCAAGCGCCCATCCAACTATGTAACGCTCGCATACCATGCGCCGAAAGATCCCCTCCACCCAGGCCCTGATCTGCTTCGAGGCCGCCGCCCGCCATGAAAGCTACACGCGCGCCGCGCAGGAACTCGCCCTGACGCAGAGCGCGGTCTCGCGCCAGATCACCGCGCTCGAGGCCTTCCTGGGCATGGCCTTGTTCCGGCGCACCCGCCATGGCGTGGCGCTGACGCCGGCCGGAGCCGACTATGCGCGCCAGATCGCGCGCCAGCTCGACACCATGGAGCGCGACACGCTCGACGCCATGGCCCGCCAGGGCCTGGGCGGCTCGCTGCAACTGGCGGCGGTGCCGACCTTCGCGACCCGCTGGCTGATCCCGCGCCTGCCCGACTTCGCGGCGCGGCATCCCGACATCACGGTCCACATCGAGACCCGCACCCGCCCATTCCTGTTCAACGAGACCGCCTTCGATGCCGCGCTCTACACCGGCACGCCCGCGCAGACCGCCAACTGGGCCGGCACGCGGTCGACCGCGCTGCTCAACGAGGACGTGCTGCCGGTCTGCAGCCCGGCCCTGATCGCGCCGCGCGGGCAGCTCTCGCCGGCCGCCATCGCGCGGCTGCCGCTGCTGCAGCAGAGCACCCGCCCCGAGGGCTGGCGCCAATGGTTCGACGCCCAGCGCGTCGAGGCGCCGGGCGCCCACAGCGGCCCGCGCTACGAGCTGTTCTCGATGCTCGCCACCGCCGCCGCCCACGGACTGGGCGTGGCGCTGATGCCGCGCATGCTGATCGAGGCCGAACTGGCGCGGGGCGAACTGATCGTGGCCTGCGACCGGCCGCTGCGTGGCGAGCGCAGCTACTTCCTGGTGACGCCGGCGGCGCAGGACGAGCGGCCCGCGCTCACGCTTTTTCGCGAGTGGCTGCTCGCGCAGGCGTCGAACCCGGGGGCGGCTCCACCCGATGGGCCTTCGCCGGATCGCGGATGATCGCCGGTTGGAACCTTGCCGGAGGCACATGACGCTGGACTACCTGGATTTCGACTACAGCGAGGACACCGAGGGCGTCGGCGTCTTCGACGCGATGGCGAGCACCGGTGCGCAGCAGGTCCCGGCCGTGCACGCCGAGATCGTGCGCGTGCTGGAATGGGCGCACGCCGGCTTCGGCGGACCCGGCGCTCCGGTGGGTGACGGGGGCGACTGGGACTACGACCTGCAGGGCATGCAGGAGATCAACCTGCCGGAGACGATCGAGTTCGACCCGGCAGCAGGACGGCTGCGGGTGCAGGCCGGGCCGGCGGGCGCGGCCCGCCATACGCTCAGCCTGTCGATCAGCGGCACGCCTGAATTCTGCGCCGCGTTCCGCCAGGCGTTCGACCTGGGCTAGGCGCCAGTCGACGCCTCAGGATCGAGCCGGCCCGGGGCGCACGAACATCCTTCGCCCTGCGCCCCATCCGCTCCACGCCATCCCGGCGGCGATGAGGACCATCAAGACGGCCGACGATTCGAAGCTGCCGGTCCAGCCGCGCAGCAGGCCGGCGATCAGCGGGCCGGCGGCTGCGAGCACGTAGCCCCAGCCCTGCGCCATCGCCGAGAGCTGCGCGACCACGGTGTCGTCCGGTGAGCGCATCACGATCAGGCTCAACGCCAGCGCGAAGGAGCCGCCCTGGCCGCAGCCCAGCAGCACGGCCCAGAACCAGCGTCCGCCCAGCGGCGCGAACAGGAAAGCCAGCATCGACGCCAGGATGATCGCCGTCAGCCCCAGCGCCAGCCCGCGCTGGTCACGGCAGCGCGCGGCGATCGACGGCGTGACCAGGCAGGTGGCGAGCTGCACCAGGATCGACAGCGCCAGCACATAGCCGGCGGTGGTGCTGTCGAGGCCGCGTTCGCGCAGCATCGGCGGCAGCCATCCCATCACGATGTACGCGAGCGACGACTGCAGGCCCATGAAGCAGGTCACCTGCCAGGCCAGCGCATTGCGCCGCAGGCCGCCCGAATGGATGCTGGCATGGGCCGGCCGAGGCCGTGCCGCCAGCGCCCGGGGCGCCCACAGCAGCAGCACCAGCACCGCCGGCACGGCCCACGAGGCCAGCGCCAGGGTCCACGAGCCGTCGAACAGGCGCTCCAGCGGCACCGAGAAGGCGGCCGAACTGGCGGCACCGGCGCAGATGGCCAGCGTGTAGAGGCCGGTCATCATCGCGGCGCGGCTGGCGAAGTCGCGCTTGACCAGTCCCGGCAGCAGCACATTGCCGACCGCAATGCCGGCGCCTGCCAGCGCCGACGAGAAGAACAGCATCGGCAGGCTGCCGGTTCCGCGCAGCACCGTGCCGATGCAGATCAGGAGCAGGGCGCCGAGCAAGGTGCGCTCCGGACCGAAGCGGCGCGCCAGCGCCGGTGCCGGTGCCGCGAACAGGCCCAGGCACAGCAGCGGCAGCGTCGTCAGCAGGCTGGCGCCCGAGGGCGTGAGGCCGGTGTCCCGCATGACCTCGGGCAGCAGCACCGACAGGCTGCCGAACACCGGCCGCAGGTTGAACGCGATGAGGATCAGGCTGAGACCCAGCAGCAGCTGGCGCGAAGCGGTGGGAGACGAGACGCCGGCGGGCGCTTCGGACGCCCGGACGGGAGAAAGCATGGGTCGTTGTCGTTGTTGTTGTGAGCGGCGAAAACGCCAGCGACTGTAGCCCGCACCGAGTAGCCGCGCGAACTGATGGGGCAAACACCGCGCTGTTCGACCGATTCGAATGGCGCCCCCGGCTCAACAATCAAGCATGAGCACCCACAGCCTGCGCGTTACAGGACCCGCCCTGGAAACCTGCGTCCTCGGCGGCCCGATGCTCGTGCATTACGGCGATCAACACCTCGGCACCCTGGATCCGGTGCCGGTGAGCCGTGGCGGCACCGAGATCCGCATCGAGCATTTCACGCCCTCCCGCACCGAGGCGGCCCAGCGCCTCCACGGCCTGAAGATCGGCCGGATCATCCTGCTCGAACTGGTGGCGTTCATCGCCGAGCGTTTCTCGACCGTGACGCTGATCCGGTTCTGCCTGAACCGGGACATCGAGAGCTACCGCGAAGGCATCACGCTCGCGGCCGAGCGCTCCGAATTGCTGCAGGCGATGGGCGCCAGCCACATCGTGATCACGCCCAAGCCCGATGCCGGGCGGATCGGCCATTTCGTGGTCGCCGCCGCCTGGGAATACAACCAGGCCAATCTGGCCGCGCTGGGGGCGGCGCTCGAATCCGAGCGGACCGCCTACGGCGAGCGTGAACGCCTGGCCGCGGCGAGGAGCCGGCGCAAGCGCTGCTGGCTGTTCCCGCGGCGCCCGCCGTCGGTCCGCCGGCCCTAGGCCAGCTCGAGCTCGCGAAAGCAGGCCAGCATCGCGGTCACGCCGGGGGCCTTGAACGGACCCTCTCGCCAGTCCGGCGCCTCGTGGTCCATCTGGGTGCAAAGGTCCTCCCACGCCTGCGCGAGCGCGGCCCATTCCGCCACGCCGGGCTCGGCGACGCGCTGCGCCAGCAGCGGCAACGCGTGGCGCAGCGCCGGCACCTGCTCGATCAGGAGCCGGCAACGCCGGAATGCGCCCGCGTCGCGCGGCAACGCCGGCGCCGCCTGCCGATAGTGGCGCGGCCGTACGCCGGTCAGCAGCACGAACAGCGCGAGGCTCGCGGGCCCCTGCTCGCCGGCCGCGAGCCAGCGCAGCGACTGCGGGTCCAGGCGCAGCGCGGCCCGGCCCAGTTGCGCGCGCATGCGTTCGATGGCGGCGGGCGTCTCGCGCAGGCGCAGCCGCGCCAGCGCCGCGGGGCTGCCGATGACGGCGGTCGCGTCCAGCATGCGCGCCAGGCCGGCGTGCAGCAGCTCGGTGTCGTGGGCCTGCTTCATCAGCGCCAGGAATTCCGGCAGCGGCATGTGGCCATAGACCAACCTGCACCCTTCGCGCATCAGGATGCGGTAGCCCGGCTCGCCGGAATGAGGGTTGCTCCGTGTGTCCACCCCAAGCTATCGGCAGCGGCGCAGCACCTGAACAGGGGGCGTGCGAAAAAATCCGGCACGCCGGCTCGTGCAGAATCCGCGCCACCATGCACGCCAAGGTCGTCCGCTATTTCGTCGAGGTGGTTCGCGCCGGCTCGATCCGCAAGGCCGCGGAGCAGCTGCACGTGGTGCCGACGGCGGTCAACCGGCAGATCCTCAATCTCGAGGAGGCGCTGGGGGCGCCGCTGTTCGATCGCATTCACAACTCGCTCAAGCTCACGCCGGTCGGGGAAATCGTGCTCGCGCATGCGCGCAGCACGCTGCGGGACTTCGACGCCGTGCGCCAGCGCATCGAGGAAGTGCGCGGCCTGCGCGAAGGCGAGACGTCGCTGGCGACGATGGCGGGCCTGGCAGGCGCCTTCCTGCCGATGGTGGCGCAGCGCTTCCGTGCCGCCCATCCGGGCATCCGGCTGCGGCTGCTCGATCTGCCGATCGAAGCGGTCCTGCGCAGCGTTCGCGACGGCGACGCCGACCTCGGACTGGCCTATGACGTTCCCGAAAGCGCCGGTTTCCGAACCCTGTTCACGAGCGAATGGCCGATCGGCGCCGTCGTTCCGCCCGGCCATCCGCTGACCGCGCAAGCCACCACGGTGCTCTCGGAGTGCGTCGGCCACCCGCTGATCCTGCCCTCGCCCACGCTCTCGCTGCGCCCGATCCTGGACGGCGCATTCCGGCGCTCGGCGATCAGCGTCTCGCCGATCATCGAGACCACGTCGACCGCGCTGATGCGGCGACTGGTCGTTCAGGGCGCCGGCATCGCGCTGCTCAACCGGCTCGACATCGACGAGGAACGCCGTGCCGGCTCCCTGGTCTTCATGCCGTTGCGCGACACCGGCCTGTCGCCTCAGACGCTCAAGCTCGTGACGCGCGCCGGCGGCGAGCCCGAGCCGGCCTCGGGCCTGCTGGCCGGGCAGATCATCCGCTGCCTCGACAGTCTGCTGGCACCCTGAGCGCAGCGCGGCCTGTCCACTTTTTGTGGACAACATGATCGAAACAATGACTTTGCGTGTGCACGTCCTCGCTGCCTAGACTGCGGCCGCATCCAGCCTCTCGACGCACTCAGAAAGGTCCCCTATGCCTGCCACGCCATCGACGACCCAAGCCCCCGACAGCAACGCGGTCGACCAGAAGATTCCCCTTCCCCGCTGCGCAGCGCTGAGCCTGCAGCACGTGCTCGTGATGTACGCCGGCACCATCGCCGTGCCGCTGATCGTCGGCAGCGCGCTGGGGCTGTCGAAGTCGGACATCGCCTTCCTGGTCAACGCCGACCTGCTCGCCGCCGGCATCGCCACCCTGGTGCAGGCACTGGGCGTCTGGTGCTTCGGCATCCGCCTGCCGGTCATGATGGGCGTGACCTTCGCGGCGGTCGGGCCGATGATCGCGATCGGCATCGATCCCTCGCTCGGCCTGCCGGCGATCTACGGCGCGACGATCGCGGCCGGCCTCTTCGGCATCGCGGTGGCCCCGCTGATGGGCCGGCTGCTCGGGGTCTTCCCACCGCTGGTGACCGGCACCGTGATCACGCTGATCGGGGTCTCTCTGATGGGCGTGGCGATCCACTGGGCCGCCGGCGGCCAGCCGACGCAGTCCACGGTCATCGACGGTGTTCCCCATGCGGCGGCCAACCCGGCCTACGGCGATCCGGCCAGCCTGGCGATCGCCGCCGTCGTGCTGGCCGTGGTGATCGTGCTCTCGCGCTTCGGCCGCGGCCTGGTGGCCAACATCTCGGTGCTGCTCGGGATCCTGGCCGGCGTCGTGCTGTCGCTGGCGCTCGGCCGCATGCACTTCGACGGCCTCGAGGAGGCCGGCTGGCTGGCGATCACGACGCCTTTCCATTTCGGCCTGCCGCGCTTCGAGTTCGGCGCCATCGTCTCGATGTGCATCGTGATGCTGATCACGCTGGTCGAATCGACCGGCATGTTCCTGGCACTCGGCGCCATCACCGGGCGGCGGATCACGTCCGATGCGCTCACGCGCGGCCTGCGCGCCGACGGCCTGGGCACCGTGATCGGCGGCGTCTTCAATACCTTTCCCTACACCTCCTTTTCGCAGAACGTCGGGCTGGTGACCGTGACCGGCGTGCGCTCGCGCTACGTCGCCGCGCTGGCGGGCCTGTTCCTGATCACGCTCGCGCTGCTCCCGAAGGTGGCGCACATCGTGGCCTCGGTGCCCACCTTCGTGCTCGGGGGCGCGGGCATCGTGATGTTCGGCATGGTGGCGGCGACCGGGGTGCGCATCCTCGGATCGATCGACTACAGCCAGAATCGGCATGCGCTGCACGTGATCGCGATCTCGATCGGCCTCGGGCTGGTGCCGACGCTCTCGCCCAACTTCTTCCAGCACTTCCCGGCCTGGACCCATCCCCTCACGCACAGCGGTATCGTGCTCGGAACTTGCGTGGCGGTGCTGCTGAACCTCTTCTACAACGGCGTGCTGTCGAAGGAGCGCGCGCTGGCGCTCGCCGCCGGAACTTCACACGGAACCGAATGACATGAACACTTCCGCGACAGCCTCGCGCCCGCTGATCCTGCGCCACGCCGACGTGCTGGTCACCATGGACGCCGCCCGGCGCGAGATCCCCGACGGCGCGGTCGTGACCGAGGGCCCGGCTGTGGCCTGGGTCGGCGCCACCGCCGACCTGCCGCCGGTCTACGCCGAAGCGCTGGCCAGCGGCCGGGCCGAGGCGATCGACCTGCGCGGCCACGTGGTGCTGCCCGGGCTGGTCAACACGCACCACCACATGTACCAGAGCCTCACGCGCGCGGTGCCCGAAGCGCAGGATGCCGAATTGTTCGGCTGGCTCACCAGCCTCTATCTGCTGTGGGCCCGCATCACGCCCGAGATGATCCGGGTCTCGACGCAGACCGCGATGGCCGAGTTGATGCTTTCCGGCTGCACCACGACCAGCGACCATCTCTACCTGTTTCCGAACGGTTCGCGGCTCGACGACTCGATCGAGGCCGCCGACGCGATGGGCATGCGCTTCCACGCCGCGCGCGGAAGCATGAGCGTGGGCAAGAGCCTCGGCGGCCTGCCGCCCGACGAGGTGGTCGAGACCGAAGCCGCGATCCTGCGCGACAGCGAGCGCCTGATCGGCCGCTGGCACGACCCCTCGCGCCACGCGATGCGCCGCATCGTGCTCGCGCCCTGCTCGCCGTTCTCGGTCTCGCGCGACCTGATGCGGCTGTCGGCCGAACTCGCGCGCGAGCGCGGCGTCTCGCTGCACACCCACCTGGCGGAGAACGACAACGACATCGCCTATTCGCGCGAGAAGTTCGGCATGACGCCGGCCGAGTACGCCGAGGACCTGGGCTGGGTCGGCCGCGACGTCTGGCATGCCCACTGCGTCAAGCTCGACGAGGCCGGCATCGCCCTCTTCGGCCGCACCGGCACCGGCGTGGCGCATTGCCCGTGCTCGAACATGCGGCTGGCCTCGGGCATCGCGCCGATCGGCGCGATGCGGCGCGCCGGCGTGCCGGTGGGCCTGGGCGTCGACGGCAGCGCCTCGAACGACGGCGCCCACCTGCTGGGCGAAGCGCGCCAGGCCATGCTGCTGCAGCGCGTGGGTTTCGGCCCGGCCGCGATGACCGCCCGGGAGGCGCTGGAGATCGCCACCCTCGGCGGCGCCCGCGTGCTCGGCCGCGACGACATCGGCGCGCTCGCGCCGGGCATGTCGGCCGACATCGTGGCGTTCGACCTGCGCGGGGTCGCGCACGCGGGCGCCGGCCACGACCCGGTGGCCGCGCTGGTGTTCTGCCAGCCTGGCGCCGCGGCACTGAACGTGATCAACGGCCGGGTGCGGATCCGCGACGGGCGCTTCGCCGATCTGGAACTCGCCCCTCTGCTCGAGCGCCACCGCGAACTGGCCCGCACGCTGTACGAAAGAGCACGCCATCCGCATGTGATTTGACGCTGGAACACGGTGGCCGCGCAGGGGTATGCTGTCCCGGCCCCAAGCCCGGGGCCAGGAACCCTGATGGACGAACCAGACTGCAGCCTCGAACTTTCGCTGGCCCTGCCCGAGGGCTGGACCTTCAGCCTCCAGCTCAAGCGCGGCGAAGACCAGTCCTACGGCGGCCTCGCGGAGCTGCACGAGAACGGCGTGCTGCGCTGCCGCATGCTGCTGTCCAACCTGGACAGCGACCGCAAGGTGGCGTTGGACCGCGTGGCGACGCGCGTGGAACTCTGGCTCGCCGAGTGGCAGTCCCGGGACCACAGCGGCAACTCGGGTTTCGCCGACCTCTAGACTGCGCCGTTGCCGATCGGGCCTCACTCACGGTTTTCGGTGATGGCGCAACTGCGCATCTCTTTGTATGGTCGAGAGTTCCGCTCCGGCGGGCGGACCGTCGAATGAAGTTATGGGAAGAGTGAGTCATGCAGCCTGAGGTCGAGATCACGAAACGCGAGGACGGCCATTTCAACGCGTACGTCGGAATCGGCGACGGCACCCGCCGCTATGCGCGCGAAGGCCTGCCGTCGGTCGCCGAATGCCTGCAGGACGCGGCGGCGGCCCTGGGAGCCGAGTTCAGTTATGCGACCGTGATCTACGACCGCCTGCGCCTCGGCAGCTACCCGGTGGCCGTCATGGAACATCGTGCGTTCGAGGTCGCCGACGAATTGCTGACCAAGCTCTCGAACCGTCGCCATCGGGCCTGACGGCGCCGCCCGCAGCGGCCGCCGATATGATCGCGGCTCCATTCCCGAAACCGCGAGCCGCTACATGCTGAACTCCCTGGCGCCCTTCCTGCTGCACTGGGCCATCACCGCCCTTTCGCTCTGGGTGGCAAGCTACATCTTTCGCGGGATCAAGTTCGAAAGCACCGGATCGCTGGTGATCTCCGCGCTGCTGCTGGGCTTCGCCAACGCGGTGGTCAAGCCGCTGCTGATCGTGCTGACCCTCCCGCTGACGCTGCTGACCTTCGGCCTGTTCCTGCTGGTGATCAACGCGCTGATGATCCTGCTGGTGTCGGCGCTGGTGCGCGGCTTCAAGGTGTCCGGCTTCTGGACCGCGATGTTCGCGAGCATCTTCATTTCGCTGCTGAGCATCTTCCTCGGCGCACTGGTGGACACCGGCGGCCCCGATGCGATCCAGATGCCCTCGAGCTCCGGCAACTGGTTGTAGCTGTTGCTCGCCCCCAGGTTGCCCCGCACTTCGTGTCGGGGCGCCAGGCTGCGCCGGCCGGAACCAGCGGCCACACGAAGTGCGCCAACCTATCGCTCCACCCTCACCAGCATGAGGCTGGCGGTGTTGCCCTGCCGCTGGGTCAGCACGGGGTGCGAAGTGTCGGTGATGAACAGCAGCCGATCGCCCTGAAGGATGCGGGCGGAGACCGTGTAGCGCATGCGCGGATCGATGCGTGCCGGATCGACGCTCAGTTCGAACGTGAAAGGCACCTGGTTGCCGCCGGCGCGCAAGCGCTGCTCGGCGAGCACCACGGCGGCCACGTCCATGCGCGAGACGTCCAGCAGTTGCACCACGATCTCGGCCGAGGGGTCGAGCGCGATGCGTTCGCGGTAGGCGACGGAGCCGGTCACCCGCAGCGGCGCGGCTGCCTCCGGCGTCGAGGCGCCCGGCGGCGCTGCGCACGCCGTCAAAAGAACGGCCCCGGCAGCACCGAGAAGAAACAGGATCGTGCGTTTTTTCATGCGGCCGGATTGTGCGCCTGCGCATGCTGCGCCGCGAACGCGACGTACCAGTCGAGGCTGCCCGGGTTGGCCATCGCCTCGCGGTTCACGACCTTGTCGATGGGCTGGCCCAGCAGCAGCTTCTTGATCGGCAGCTCCTGCTTCTTGCCCGACAGCGTGCGCGGGATCTCGGCCACCTGGAAGGTGTCGTCGGGCACGAAGCGCGGCGACAGCGACGTGCGGATCGCCTGGTGGATGCGGCCGCGCAGCGCGTCGTCGAGCACCGCGCCCTCGCGCAGCACCACGAACAGCGGCATGTAGCTCTCGCGGCCCAGGTATTCGAGGTCGACCACCATCGAGTCGAGCACCTCCGGCAAGGCTTCGACCGCGTTGTAGATCTCGCTGGTGCCCATGCGCAGGCCCTGGCGGTTGATGGTGGCGTCGCTACGGCCGTAGATGATGCAGCCGCCGTCCTCGCCGATCCGGATCCAGTCGCCGTGGCGCCAGACGCCCGGGTAGGTGTCGAAGTAGCTCGACAGATAGCGCGCGTTGCCTTCGTCGCCCCAGAAGCAGAGCGGCATCGACGGGATGGGTTGCGTGCAGACCAGTTCGCCGACCTCGCCGATCACGGGCTGGCCGGCCTCGTTCCAGGCCTCGACCGCGGCGCCGAGGAAGCGGCACTGCATCTGGCCCGGAACTTCGGGCAACTCGCGGTTGCCGCCGACGAAGGCGCCGCAGAAATCCGTGCCGCCGGAAATGTTGTACCACCAGACCGTGGGCGCGCCGGCCGCCAGCAGCTGCGCCGTGCCCCAGCGCTGCACCTCCTCGGCCAAGGGGGAGCCGGTGCTGCCCAGCGCCCGGACGCGCGCGAGATCGCCGCAGTCCTTCGCCTCGAGGCCGGCCTTCATGCAGCTGGCGAAATAGGCCGCGCCTGCGCCGAAGAAGCTGACCCGGTGCCTGGCGACGAAGCGCCACAGCACGCCCCAGTCGGGCTTCTCGCGGCTGCCGGCCGGGTGGCCGTCGTAGATGCAGATGGTCGATCCGAAAGCCAGGCCCGAGAGCTGCGAGTTCCACATCACCCAGCCAGTCGAGCTGTACCAGTGGTAGCGCTCGCCGAAGTTATTGGCGCCATAGCTCGGACCGAGGTCGTGATGCAGGCCGCCGGCGTACATGTTGACGATGATGCCGCCCTGCCCGTGCACGATCGGCTTGGGCAGGCCGGTGGTGCCGCTCGAGTAGACGATCCAGACCGGGTGGTCGAAAGGCAGCCATTCGGGCTCGAAGGCCGCGACCTCGGCATCGTCGCGCGCCACGGCGGCGGTCCATTCGGCATCGGCCGCGACCTGCTGCGCGGCGTAAGGCGTCTTCAGCAGCACCAGCCGGCCCACGCTGGGCAGCGAGGCGCGCAGCTCCTGCACCACGGCGCTGCGATCCAGCGGCTTGCCGCCGTAATGCACGCCGTCGGCGGCGATCAGCAGCTTGGGCTCGATCTGGCGGAATCGGTCGACCACCGCGGCGGTGCCCATGTCCGGCGCGCAGACGCTCCAGATCGCACCGACGCTGGAACAGCCCAGGAAGGCGATCAAGGTCTCCGGTACGTTCGGCAGGTAGGCCGCGACGCGGTCGCCGCGCCCGACGCCGAGCGCGCGCAACGTCAGCGCGAAGGCATGGACCTGGCGCCGAAGCTCGGGCCAGGACATCTCGCGCACCTCGCCCCGCTCGTTCTCGCTCACGACGGCCGGCATGCCCGCCGCATGCGCCGCGTCCACATGGCGCAGCACCTCGCGTGCGTAGTTCACCTGGGCGCCCGGGAACCAACGCGCGCCGGGCATGCGCGCCTCGGCCAGCACGGCGCTGGCCGGCGTCGGCGACTGCATGCCGCTGAAATCCCAGATGCTCTGCCAGAAGGCCGGCAGGTCCGTGACCGACCAGCGCCACAGCGCGTCATAGGTGTCGAAGCTCAGGCCGCGCGTGTCGCGCAGCCACTCCCGGTACAGGCGGATCCGGGGAACGAAGGGGGCGGGGGTTGTTGGGTTCACCCCCGCAGCCTAACGCGGCGGGCGCCGGCGCAGCAATGCGGGAAAGCACAGGGTTTGTACGAGTGTTCAATAAGTTTGTACGATCGTTCAATCGCGCCATGGTCCAACGCGCCGCGCCCGTTCGCAAATCGCTCCGCCGCAGCGCCGCGCCAGCCGCCGAGGGCGCGCGGCCCGACCGCCGGCAGGCGATCCTGCTGGCAGCCGAAAAACTTTTCGCCCAGCACGGCTACCACGTGGTGTCGATCCGGCAGATCGCCGACGAGGCCGGCGTGCCGCTGGCGCTGGTGGGCTATTACTTCGGGCCCAAGCACGAGCTCTTCCACGCGATCTTCGCGCACTGGAACCACACCATCGAAGAGCGGCTCGAAGGCCTGCGGGCGGTGCGCAACGACCCGGCCGACCCGCGCACGTTGCCGCGCATCATCGAGGCCTTCACCGGCCCGGTGCTGGCCCTGCGCGCGAGCGCCGAGGGCGAGTTCTACGCGCTGCTGGTGGCGCGCGAGCTCTACCACGCGACCGAGGAAGTCGACCGCGTGCTGCGCGGCTACTTCGATCCGCTGGCCGAGGCCTACATCGACGCCCTGCACATCGCCCTGCCGCACGCCACGCGCGGCCAGGTCGCCTGGGGCTACCAGTTCGCGCTGGGCGCGCTGCTGCATCACCTGAATGACACCCGCATCGAACGGCTGTCGCATGGCGAGAACCGCCGCGGCGATCCGGCCGCAGCACCGATGCTCGTGAGCTTCATCGTCGGCGGCCTGCGCGCCGCGCTGCCGCGACCCCGGACCCCGCAGAAAAAACCCCACACCAGGAGACAGACATGATGAAACGACGCAGCCTGCTGTCGGCGATGAGCGCCGCCGCCCTCGGCGCCGCCCTGCCCGCGCGCGCCCAATCCGCCACCCGGATCGTGTTCGGCTACACCGCGGTGACCGACTTCGCCTCTGTCTTCGTGGCCGCCGAGGAGGGCCACTTCAAGAAGCGCAACCTCGATGTCGAGCTCAAGTTCATTCCGCTGAACTCCACCATTCCGGCCGCGCTGCAGTCCGACTCGCTGCAGATCGGCGGGCCGACGCCCTCGGTGTTCCTGCAGGCGGTCGATGGCGGCCTCGACCTGATGGTGGTGGCGGGCGGCGGCCTCACCTCCAAGACCATCACCGGCTTCGGACTGGTGGCGCGCGCGGGCTCGGGCATCAGGACCGCGCAGGACTGCGTGGGCAAGAAGATCGGCGTGCCTGGCCTCGGCGCCTTCCTGCACGTGACCTTCCGCGCCTACCTGAAGGACAACGGCGTCGACTACCGCAAGGTGAACTTCGTCGAGGCCGCCTTTGCGCAGCACGGCGACCTGCTGCGCGGCGGCTCGGTCGACGCTGTGGTGTCGGCGGACCCGTTCATGAGCCGCATCACCGACAGCGGCGCCGGCTACGTGGCCTCGTACTACTCGACCTTCTTGCCCGAGGGCAACCAGACCATCATCCACGCCGCCAAGCGCGAATGGGTGCAGCAGAACGCCGCCGCGGCGCGCGGCTTCCGCGAGGCGGTGCAGGAGGGCGCAGCCTTCATGCAGCAGCCGAAGAACGACGCCCGGGTCCGCGCCAGCATCGGCAAGTACATCAAGCTGCCGCCGGAGGTGCTGGCCAAGGTGCAGATCTCGCCGCCGGGTGCGCTGGTGAGCGACAAGCAGCTCGCCTACTGGGTCGGCCTAATGAACGACCAGGGCATGCTGAAGACCCCGATCGAGGTCTCGAAACTGGTCGCGAGGTGAACGTGAACGCGCGCGCGATGCCGGCCACGGACGTCCTCTGCGTCGACCGCGTCAGCATCCGCTACGACGGCCGCGAAGTGCTGTCGCCGACCTCCTTCGAGGTGGCACGCGGCGAGTTCGTCTGCATCGTCGGCCCCAGCGGCTGCGGCAAGACCACCCTGCTGCGCGCCGCCAGCGGACTGGTCGCTGCCAGCGCCGGCGAGGTGCGGCGCAATGGCCGGCCGATGACCGGGCCGTCGCGCGAGGTGGCCTTCGTGTTCCAGGACTACGGCCGCGCGCTGCTGCCCTGGCGCACGGTGGAAGGCAACGTGAGCCTGGCCCTCGAGGCCGCCGGCGTGCCCGCGGGCCTGCGGCCGCCGCGCATCGCCGAGGCGCTGGCCAAGGTCGGCCTGGCCCGCCATGCAGGCAAGTTCCCGACGCAGTTGTCGGGCGGCATGCAGCAGCGGGCGCAGATCGCGCGCTGCCTGGCGCAGAAGCCCGAGCTGATGATGATGGACGAGCCCTTCGGCGCGCTCGACGCCCTGACCCGCCAGGGCCTGCAGGACGAGCTCGCCCGCCTGGTGCGCGAGGACGGACTCACGGTGCTCTTCGTCACCCACGACCTCGAGGAGGCGATCTATCTCGGCGACCGCGTGATCGCGCTGCAGGCCGATCCGGGCCCGGGCCGCCCGAGCATGGCGCGGATGATCGAGGTCGACATCCCGCGCCCGCGCGACCAGCTCACGACCAAGGAACACCCCGAGTTCCTGCGGCTTCGGCGCGAGCTGTTCGCCTTCATCGCGCAGAGCCATGACTGAGAGGCCCCCACGCTCGTCACTGCGTGTACTGCGGCCCTGGGTGCTGCCGGCGTTGCTGCTGGGCGCCTTCGAGTGGTATGCGCGCCGCGCCGCCGATCGGCGGGGGCATCGTGCTGGGCCTGTCGCGGCGCGCCGCCGATCTCGGCCTGCTCTCGATCGAAGTGCTGCGCCCGGTGCCCTCGGTGGCGCTGATCCCGCTGGCGATGCTGATGTTCGGCTTCGGCGTGCGCATGGAGCTGGCCATCGTCGCCTTCGCCTCCTTCTGGCCGATGCTGATCCTGGTGCAGGCGGCGGTGCGCCAGGTCGACCCGCGCCTGCTGGAGGTCAGCCGGGTGCTGGGCCTGTCGAGGCGCGACCGGGCCTGGAAGATCGTGCTGCCGGCGATCGTGCCGCGCCTGTTCGTGGCGCTGCGCCTGGGTGTGGCGGTGGCGCTGGTGGTGGCCGTGACGGTCGAGATCGCCGCCAATCCCAACGGCATGGGCTACGCGATGATGATCGCGCAACAGAGCTTCGACCCGGCGCTGATGCTGGCCTGGCTGGGTTGGATCGGGGTCGTCGGCTACGCGATCAACGCCGCGATGCAGCACCTTCAGCATCGGGTGGCGCGGCGCATGGGAGCGGCACCATGAACAGCCGCATCGGCAGTTGGATCGGCTCGGCCGGCGTGCTGGCCGCGCTGGTCGCGCTGTGGTGGACCGCCAGCAACGCCGGCTGGGTCAGCCGCGTCTTCTTGCCGACGCCCGAGGCCACGCTGGCCAGCCTCGCGGAGGGCCTGCGCAGCGATCTGCTCGACTACACGCTGGCGACGGTGCGCCGCATGCTCGAAGGCTGGCTGCTGGCCTCCCTCTTCGGCGTCGCGCTGGGTGCGGCCATCGGCGTCTCGCCGGCGGTGCGCGCCTGGGTCCAGCCGACGCTGGAGTTCATCCGCCCGCTGCCCGCTTCCGCGCTGCTGCCGCTGGCGATCTCGATCTTCGGCCTGAACCCCGGCATGGTGCTGTTCGTGGTGGCCTTCGGTGCCATGTGGCCGGTGCTGCTGGCGACCGTGCATGGCTTCGCGGCCGTCGAGCCGCGCCTGGCCGAAGTGGCGCGTTGCCTGCAGCTGCCGCGCGCCGCCTTCGTCTGGAAAATCGGCCTGCCGAATGCGCTGCCCGACATCCTGGCGGGCATGCGCCTGTCGATGACGATCTCGCTGATCGTCGCCGTGGTCGGCGAGATGATCGCCTCGCAAAGCGGGCTGGGGCAGGCCATCCTGCTCGCGGCGCGCGCCTTCCGCGCCAGCGACCTGTTCGCCGGCATCGCGTTGCTGGGCCTGATCGGCTTCGCCAGCAATGCGCTCTTGGCATTCGCAGAAAAGAAATTGCTGCGTTGGCAGCACGCTTGAGACTTTGCGGGACAGACCAGGAAACGGCGCAGCAGTCTCTTGCTCTTTCCTCAACTGACTAAAAGGAGCCCCCATGACCCGCAAGTTCGTCGACCTGTCCATCTTTCTCGAGAACGACGTGCTGTCCGATCCGCCGGCCTTCGCGCCGAAGATCCAGTACTTCACGCACGAACAGACCTACGAACAGATCGCGCCCTTCTTCCCGGGTTTGAAGAAGGAAGACCTGCCCGACGGCGAGGGCTGGGCGGTGGAGCTGGTGCAGCTGTCCACGCACAACGGCACGCACCTCGATGCGCCCTATCACTTCCACTCGACGATGGACAAGGCGCTGGGTGACAAGAAGCCCGCGATCGCGATCCACGACGTGCCGCTCGAGTGGTGCTTCCAGCCCGCCGTGAAGCTCGACTTCCGCCACTTCGAGGATGGCTACGTCGTCACGGCCGACGATGTCGAGGCCGAGCTGAAGCGCATCCGCCACACGCTCAAGCCGCTGGAGATCGTGGTGGTCAATACGCGCGCCGGCTCGCGCTACGGCCACAACGACTACGTGTCGGCCGGCGCCGGCATGGGCTACGAGGCGACGATGTACCTGCTGGAGCGCGGCGTGCGCCTCACCGGCACCGATGCCTGGAGCTGGGACGCACCCTTCGTGCATACCGCGAAGAAGTACGGCGAGACGCAGGACGCCTCGCTGATCTGGGAAGGCCACAAGGCCGGGCGCGACATCGGCTACTGCCACATCGAGAAGCTGCACAACCTCGAGGTGCTGCCGGCCGACGGCTTCTTCATCAGCTGCTTCCCGCACAAGATCCGCGGCGCCTCGGCCGGCTGGACGCGCGCGGTCGCGATCTTCGACGATGCGCTGATGGCCAGCGTTTGAGAGCGCCACCATGCCACTCGATCACACGCACGACCCCGCCGCCCGCAGCTGGCTTGCCTCGGCCCAGGCCGAGGGCTGCGACTTCCCCGTCCAGAACCTGCCGTTCGCGGTGTTCCGCGGTGCCGGCAGCAGCGAGGCCTTTCGCGGCGGAGTCGCGATCGGCGACCAGGTCATCGACCTGGCGGCGCTCGCCGAGGCCCGGACGCTCGACGGCCTGGCGCTGCAAGCCGCCCGTGCCTGCGCACAGCCCGTGCTCAACGATTTCTTCGCCCTCGGCCCCACCGCATGGCGTGCGCTGCGCCAGGCGCTGTTCGCCGCGCTGAAGGAAGGCGCTGCCGGCGCCACGGTCGACGCGGTGCGCGCCGGCCTGCGGCCCCAGTCCGGGGTCGAGTTCGCGCTGCCGGCGCGCATCGGCGACTACACCGACTTCTACACCTCGATCGACCATGCGCTGAACATCGGCCGCCTGCTCAGGCCCGACGACCCGATCACGCCGAACTTCCAGTGGATCCCGATCGCCTACCACGGCCGGGTGTCGACCCTCGGCGTCAGCGGCCAGCAGTTCCACCGGCCGATGGGGCAGACGATGGCGCCCGGCGCGCGAGCGCCGAGCTACGGCCCCTGCGCGCGGCTCGACTACGAACTCGAGCTCGGCATCTACATCGGGCAGGGCAATCCGGCGGGCGAAGCGATTCCGCTCGAGCGCGCCGAAAAACACATCTTCGGCATCTGCCTGCTCAACGACTGGTCGGCGCGCGACATCCAGTTCTGGGAGATGGCGCCGCTCGGTCCGTTCCTGGCGAAGAATTTCGCCACCACGGTCTCGCCGTGGATCGTCACGATGGAGGCGCTGGCGCCTTATCGCACGGCCTGGACGCGGCCGGCGGATCACCCGCAGCCACTGGCCTACCTCGAGGGCGCCGCCAACCGCGACAGCGGCGCGATCGACATCCGGCTCGAGGTCTGGCTGGAGAGCGAGCGCGACCGCGCCGACGGCTCCGGCCCCTCGCGCCTGTCGGGGACAAGCTTCCGCCACCAGTACTGGAGCGTCGCCCAGATGGTCGCGCACCATACGGTGGGCGGCTGCAGCCTGAACCCGGGCGACCTGTTCGGCAGCGGCACCATTTCCGGCCCGGGGCCGGGCGAGGCCGGCGCCATGATCGAGCTGACGCGCGGCGGGCAGGCGCCGATCGCGCTCGCGAACGGCGACCCGCGCGGCTTCCTGCAGGATGGCGACGCGGTGATGCTGCGCGGCTGGTGCGAGAAGCCGGGTGCGGCGCGCATCGGCTTCGGCGAGAGCCGCGGGACGGTGCTGCCGTCCCGCACGCGGGGCTGAGCCCGCTCCTTGTCGGGGCCGGCCGATCGTGGTGTACTTTCTGCCGGTTCACAAGGAGCAACCATGACGCATCGAAGCCTTGCACTTCCAATTGCCGTCTGCCTGGCAGCGGCGGCGCTCGCTGGCTGCGAGCCGAAACCGAAGGAACCCAAGGCGGCGGCGACCACAGCAGCGCCGGCCGTCCTGGCACAACTCGGGACTGCAACACTGCAGGCCCGTTGAGGCTGGCTGGCACCCGGGATGGCTCTTATTCGATTCTTCTGTTTCGTCGCCCATCTCGGGGCGCCCCTGTGCCGGGCCGTCTTGCTGCTGGCCTGGCTTCTGACCGCGGCGGCGGGCGCCGGCGCGGCCCAGGAAGCCGCGCCCACGGGCGCTGCGCTGAAGGTGTGGAATCGCCAGGTCTTCGTCTTCCACGTGCCGATGTTCGGCCTCTCGCCGCAGCAGCGCGCCCATCGCGCCGCCGAGCGCATCCGCGAGCTCCGTCTGGCAAGCCTGGGCGCGCCCGTCGAGGTCGCCAGCTTCACCCATGAAGGCGTGCCGGGCTATGCGGTGATGCTCGAAGGCGAGACCTTGTTCGCGATCTTTGCCAGCGATCTGGAGCCGGGCGATCCGGGGGTGGCGCAGGTCGCTGCGCAGGCCGCCGCGCGACTGCACGAGGCCCTGCTCGCGCGGCAGGCGCAGAGCAGCACGCGCCAGTTCGCGATCTCGCTCGGCTGGGTCGCCCTCGCCACGGCGGCCCTCGCGGCGGTGGTGTTCGCGCTGCAGCGGCTGGCCGCCGGCATCGAGGCCCGGATGCGGGCCCTGCACGCACGCGCGGCCGCACGGTCCCTGTTCGACGCGCGCCGGATCATCGTGTTGACCCTGGGCTACGCGATCCAGTGGCTCAAGATCGCATTGATGCTGATGGCGGTGTATGTCTGGCTCGCCTACGCGCTGACCCGCTTCCCCTACACCCATCCCTGGGGCGAGACGCTCGACAGCTCGCTGTTCGCGGTGGCCTCGGGGTTCGCGGTCGCGGTGCTGCACGCGCTTCCCGACCTGGCGCTGGTCGCTGCGATCTTCCTGCTGGCGCACCTGGCGGTGCGCGGCCTGCATGCGCTGTTCAATGCCGCGCACGCCAGCGGCGTGAAAGTCGCGGCGCTGCAGGCCGACACCATCGGCGCCACGCGCCGGCTGACGGTGGTGCTGGTGTGGCTGTTCGCGGCGGTGGTCGCCTATCCCTTCATCCCGGGATCCGACTCCGATGCGTTCAAGGGCCTGAGCGTGTTCTTCGGCGTGCTGGTGACGCTCGGCTCGTCCGGCGTGGTGTCGCAGATCATGTCCGGCTTCGTGCTGATCTATTCGCGGGCGCTGCAGCCCGGCGACTACGTGCAGATCGGCGAGGCCGAGGGCTACGTGATCGAGCTCGGCACGCTCTCGACCAAGCTGCGCAACCGCCTCGACCAGGAGGTCACGCTGCCCAACTCGCTGGTGGTCGCGACCCGGATCCTGAATTCGAGCGACACCAGCAGGACCAGCGGCCGCGGCATCGCGCTGTCCACCTCGGTCACGATCGGCTACGACAGCCCCTGGCGCCAGGTGCATGCCATGCTCGTGATGGCCGCCGGCCGCACCCCTGACCTGCTGGCCGATCCGCCGCCCGCGGTGCGCCAGGTGCGGCTGCAGGATTTCTACGTCGAGTACGAGCTCAACGTCTTCATGCGCGCGGGGGCGCCCAAGTACGACGTGCTCAACACGCTGCACGGCCACATCCAGGACGTCTTCAACGAGTACGGCGTGCAGATCATGTCGCCGAACTTCGTGCTCCAGCCCGCCACCCCGGTGCTGGTGGCCAAGGAGGACTGGCGCCCGCCGCCGGCGGAGTGAGATCAGGCCGGCAGCCTGAACAGGCTGGTCGCCTCGAGGTCGAGCACCGGCAACTGGCGCTGGTTGAAGAGCCGCCAGCGCCAGCGCAGGATGCCCAGCGTCGGCCGCTTCTCGGAGCGCCGCACCTCGATCACGTCGGCCTGCAGGCGCAGGCTGTCTCCCGGGCGCACCGGATTCGGCCACTTGAGGAAGGCCAGGCCCGGCGAGGCGAAGGATTCGGAGCCGGCCAGCGCCGCCTCGGTGACCAGCCGCATCGCGATCGCGCTGGTGTGCCAGCCGCTCGCGATCAGGCCGCCGAAGGGCCCCTCGGACGCCGCCTCGGCGTCGGTGTGGAACCATTGCGGGTCGAAGGCCCGCGCGAACTGCAGGACTTCCGTCTCGGTCACGAGGTACGGGCCGGCCTCGATGACGCGGCCCGCATGGAAGTCGGCGAACTTCATCAACCGTCGCTCAGTAGGTTTCCAGGTGCAGGCGGCCTTCGCGCTTGAGGCCGGCGCCCACCGTGTCCCAATCGAGTCCGGCCTCCGTCGCGACGTCGCGCAGCGCCAGCACCACGCCCTCTTCCATGCTCTTCAGGCCGCAGACGTAGAAGTGGGTCTGGCTGTCCTTGAGCAATTCGGCCAGGTCGGCGGCGCGCTCGCGCATCAGGTCCTGCACGTAGCGCTTGGGGGTTCCCGGCGTGCGCGAGAAGGCGAAATTGATGTCGATGAAGTCCTTGGGCAGCGTCTGCAGCGGACCGAAGTACGGCAGCTCCTGCTGCGTGCGGGCGCCGAAGAACAGCATCAGCTTGCCGCTCTCGAACTTGCCGCTCTTGCGCAGCCGCCGGCGCCATTCGGTCATGGCGCGCATCGGTGCGCTGCCGGTGCCGGTGCAGATCATCACGATGTGCGACTTGGGGTGGTTCGGCATCAGGAAGGAGGCGCCGAAAGGCCCGATCACCTGCACCTTGTCGCCGACCTTGAGGTCGCACACGTAGTTGCTGGCCACGCCGCGCACCGGCTTGCCCTGGTGGTCCTCCAGCACGCGCTTCACGGTCAGCGAGATGTTGTTGTAACCCGGCCGTTCGCCGTTGCGCGGACTCGCGATGGAGTACTGGCGCGCGAAGTGCGCCTTGCCGTTGGCATCGGTGCCGGGCGGGATGACGCCGATCGACTGGCCCTCGAGCACCGGGAACGGCATGGCGCCGAAGTCGAGCACGATGTGGTGGGTCTGGTTCTCGTAGCCGGCTTCGGTGCAGTTGAAGTTGCCCACCACGGTGGCGGTGGTCGGATTCTTCGGCGGATGCAGGTTGGTGTAGGCGTGCGCGGCCGACCAGGGCGGCACGGTGGCGCCGTACTGCGCCGAATCGAAAGCCACTTCGCCGGGCGCCGCGGGCGGCTGCGGCGGCGCGGCCGGCACCTGCAGCAGCGCCTCCTGAGGCGCACCGACGCCTTCGGCCTCGAGCTGCTCGGGCGTGAGTTCGGCCGGCAGTTCGTCCCAGGTCAGCTGCTCCTCGATCGAGTAGGCGCGCACCAGGGGCATGGTGCGCCAGTTGTCGATCGAGCCGGTCGGGCACGGCGAGATGCAGGCCATGCAGCCGTTGCAGACATCGGCACGAACGACGTAGTTGCGGTCGTCGTGCGTGATCGCATCGACCGGGCAGGTGGCTTCGCAGGTGTTGCAGCGAATGCAGATCTCGGGGTCGATCAGGTGCTGCCTGATCACAGAAACATCGACTGCCATGTCCATCGTGGGTCTCCTCTATCTTCCAGACGGTCCATACCGTTCAGGGTACTCGTACCGCCCCGGCCGCGCATAGCGCAGGCCCCTTCGCGAAACACCGCGGAACTGGCTTGGCCAGGCCGCTGGTGTTGCCCCCGGCAGGGGGTGGGCGCCCGGACACGAAGTGCCGGGCAACCTGGGGGCGAGCAACAGTTCAGCCGAAGCGGACGTATTCGAAATCGACCGGCTGGCGGTTGATGCCCATCACCGGCGGCGCGATCCAGCCGGCGAACTTGCCCGGGTCGACCACGCGGCCCATCAACGATGCCACGAAAGCAAAGTCATCAGGCGTCGGCAGCCATTCGCCCTTCTTCGCGGCCCATTCGGCCTCGCTCACCACCCGGCCGTCCGGCGACATCTTGATGCCGGCCAGCGCGCCGATCTGGCGGTTGAATGCCTTGTGCGGCACGGTCAGGCGGGTCGGGATGCCGGCCTTCTCGAGCACCTTGTTCCAGCGCTGCACGCCGGCCACCGAGTCCTTGATGAAGTCGTCGCGCAGCACTTCGTTGAGCGCGTTGAGCATCGGCACGTCCTTCTCGACGAGCTGGCCGTTCACCACCTCGAGCACCTTGTAGGTCTGGCCCTTGAGCACGTGGTCGTCGGTGCGCTTGCCTTCTTCGTAGCGGCCCTTCAGGCCCGAGCTGTAGAAGATGGCGGCATTGCTCGACTGGTCGGCGCCGAACAGGTCGATGGTCACGCTGTAGTGGAAGTTCAGGTAGCGCTGGATCGTGCCCAGGTCGATGGCGCCGGCCGCGCGCACCTTCTGCGGGTCGTCGGTCTTGAGCTCATTCATGACCTGCGCGGTGCGCTGCAGCACGCGCGACACGCCGCTCTCGCCCACGAACATATGGTGCGCTTCTTCGGTCAGCATGAACTTGGTGGTGCGCGCCAGCGGATCGAAGGCGCTCTCGGCCAGCGCCGACAGCTGGAACTTGCCGTCGCGGTCGGTGAAGTAGGTGAACATGAAGAACGCCAGCCAGTCGGGCGTCTTCTCGTTGAAGGCGCCCAGGATGCGCGGGTTGTTCGCATCGCCGGACTGGCGCTGCAGCAGCGCCTCGGCCTCTTCGCGGCCGTCGCGGCCGAAGTGCTTGTGCAGCAGGTAGACCATGGCCCACAGGTGGCGACCCTCTTCCACGTTGATCTGGTAGAGGTTGCGCAGGTCGTACATGCTGGGCGCGGTCAGGCCCAGGTGGCGCTGCTGCTCGACCGAGGCCGGCTCGGTATCGCCCTGCGTCACGATGATGCGGCGCAGGTTGGCGCGGTGCTCGCCGGGCACGTCCTGCCAGGCCTTCTCGCCCTTGTGGTCGCCGAAGTGGATCTCGCGGTTGGCGTCGCCCGGGTTCAGGAAGATGCCCCAGCGGTAGTCGCGCATCTTCACGTGGCCGAACTGGGCCCAGCCCTGCGGGTCGACGCTGACCGCGGTGCGCAGGTAGACCTCGTAGGCGGTCGAGCCGTCCGGGCCGACGTCGTCCCACCAGTTGACGAAGTTGGGCTGCCAGCCTTCGAGCGCGCGCTGCAGGGTGCGGTCTTCGCCGAGGTTGACGTTGTTGGGGATCTTTTCGCTGTAGTTGACCGTGCTCATGGCGTGCTTCCTTTGGGAGTTCGTTGTGGACGGATGGATCAGACGCGGTTCAAGTCGAAGCCGGCCTTCTCGCCGGTGCCGTAGACCTTCAGTGCGCCCTTGGCGCCGACCGCGTTGGGGCGGTTGAAGATCCAGTTCTGCCAGGCGGTGAGCCGGCCGAAGATGCGGGTGTTCATGTTCTCCTTGCTGGCGAAGCGCAGGTTGGCTTCGAGGCCGGTCAGCGCGTCGGGCGACATCGCGGCGCGTTCCTCGATCGCCATGCGGATCTCGTCGTTCCAGTCGATGTCGTCGGGCGCCATCGTGACCAGGCCGAGCTGGAGCGCTTCGTCGGCGTCGAGGGCCTTGCCGGCAGCGCCGCGGGCGGCTTCCATCGGCGCGCTTTCCTCATAGAAGCGGCGCTGCAGGCGGCTCTGGTCGTTGACCATCGGGAAGAAACCGAAGTTGAGTTCGTCGAGCGTCAGCTTGGGCGCCTTGTCGGCGTCGTCGGGCAGGGCCAGCATGTAGGCGCGGTCGGCCGCGAAAGCCAGTTCCGCCAGGAGGCCGGCGAAGCACGAGCCCGATTCGATCAGCGCGAACAGGCTGCGCGACGAAACGTCGAGCCGGGCCAGCGTGCGGCGCAGCGCGCCCAGCGTTTCGCGCACCAGCCAGTGGTCCTTGTTCGCGAGCATGGTGGCGTCGCTGGCCAGCACGGCCTGGGCATCGCCCTCGGTCTTGAGCAGCCAGGTGCCGATGTCGAGCTCGTTGGTGCGCAGATTGAGGATCGCGTCGTCGAGCTGGCGCGCCATTGCGAGCGGCCACCAGCCGGCGCCGGCGGCTTCGATCGCGCCGATGTCGGCCGGTTGCGCACCCTTCGGCGCCTTGACCGTCAGGGTCGCGGTGCGGCGGGCGCGGTCGATCTCGACCGTGACGTGCTCGTAGCGCAGGCTGTCGGCGCCGTCCTCGCGCTCGAGGCGTGCCAGGCTGACGCCCTTGCCTTCGGACGGGCGGAGGCTGCCTTCGGCCAGCTTGGCGGCGCGCTCCTGCACCGCGGCGCCGAACTGGGCCGGCTTGGCGATCGCATCGACCAGGCGCCACTCGACCGCGCGCTGGCCGCGAACGCCTTCGACGCTGGTGCAGAAGATGTCGGCCAGGTCATGGCGCACGCGGCGCTTGTCGGTCACGCGGGTCAGGCCGCCGGTGCCGGGCAGCACGCCGAGCAGCGGCACTTCGGGCAGCGAGACCGAGGAGGAACGGTCGTCGACCAGAAGGATCTCGTCGCACGCCAGGGCCAGCTCGTAGCCGCCGCCGGCACAGGCGCCGTTGACCGCCGCGAGAAACTTCAGGCCCGAATGCTTCGACGAGTCCTCGATGCCGTTGCGGGTCTCGTTGGTGAACTTGCAGAAGTTCACCTTCCAGGCATGGCTCGAGACGCCGAGCATGAAGATGTTGGCGCCCGAGCAGAAGATGCGGTCCTTGCCGCTGGTGACGATCACCGAGCGCACCTGGGGATGCTCGAAACGCACGCGGTTCAGCGCGTCGTTGAGTTCGATGTCGACGCCCAGGTCGTAACTGTTGAGCTTGAGCTTGTAGCCCGGGCGGATGCCACCGTCTTCCGCGATGTCGAGCGACAGGCGGGCCACCGGGCCCTCGACACTCAATGTCCAGTGGCGGTACTGCGTGGGATCGGTGCGGTAATCCACGCGGGCGGGGTGAGCGGCAGTGTCGGTCATGTCGAGGTCTCCTGTGGGGTTCGGGGGCGCCGAGGAATAATAATGCAGTTTTCGATCGCCGGGACATGCATCATGCTGCATGTTTACGGGCGCGTCAACACCGGAATGACTTTTTTACAGGTCCTGCGGCGCCGGACTCAGACTTCCTGCGCCATGGCCTCGCGCACGGCCGTGCGCAGCAGCTGGAAGCTGTCGGCCAGGCCGCGCCCGCTGGTGTCCACGCTGAGGTCGGCCTTCGAATAGAAGGCTGCGCGGCCGCTCAGGATGCGGCGCAGATCGTCCATCGCCTCCTTGCTGGCGGCCATCGGGCGGGTGTCGCCCTGGGCGGCCACCCGGCCCATGTGTTCCTCGGGTGCGGCCTGCAGCCAGACCGTGGTGCAGTGCGCCAGCAGCTGGTTGAAGGTGGCCGGATCGGAGACGATGCCGCCGGGCGTGGCGATCACCACCTCGCTGTAGATCTGCACCGTTTCCTCGAGCGCGCGCCGCTCGTAGCGGCGGTAGGCGTTGGTGCCGTAGAGGTCGTGGATCTCGCGCACGCTGCAGCCGGCGAACTTCTCGATTTCGCGGCTCAGCTCGACGAAAGGCACTTCGAGGTCGTCCGCGAGCATCTGGCCCAGGGTGGACTTGCCCGCCCCGCGCAGCCCGACCAGCGCGATGCGCCGGTGCCGCGCCGGGTCGCCGGCCGCGGTGCCGAGCAGTTCGCCCAGCGCGATGCGGGCGCGGCGCAGGTCGGCCTCGCCGCGGTCCTCGAGCAGCTCGCGGATCAGCAGCCATTCGGGCGAGGTGGTGGTCACGTCGCCGACCAGCTCGGCCAGCGAGCACTGGAGCGCGGTCGCCACCTGCTGCAGCACCAGGATCGAGGCATTGCCGATGCCGTATTCAAGATTGGCGAGATGGCGTTCCGAGACCTCGGCCGCCTGCGCCACGGCCTTGCGCGTCAGTCCGCGGCGGGCGCGCAGGTTGCGTACGCGCTCGCCCAGCGCCGCCAGCAGCGGGTTCTTGGCCTCCTCGGCCGGCGGGGTCGCCTCATGGGGCACGGTCAATACCGCGTCGACTGCTCGCTCGTTCATGGCTCTTTCTCGTTGTCCTCGATGGCCCGCAACTCAGGGTTAACGCGCACTCATGCACTATATTGCTTGACACTCACTGTGTCGGTGCTTATGGTTCGTGTACAGGCAAGATACTGCACGAAAGCATTTGCCGCAAGTTGTTCCCCACGCACGAAGAAATATCCCATGTCCAAGCAAGCCTTCCACCAGCGCGTCGCCGACCTGGCGTCGCAGATCGCCGGCCGGCCGCTCGACGACGCGCTCGACCGCTGGCTCAACAGCCAGCACGGCGCCGGCAGCCCCACCTTCGAAGGCCTCAAGCAGGCCTGCGTCGAGGGCGTGGCCCAAGGCTGGCTGTGCGAGCGCGAGGGCGGCGGCATCCGCTATGGACGGGTGTTCAAGGCCGAGGACGCGCTGGGCCGCTTTTCGGTCGACGTGGTCGACATGCGGGACATCGCCGGGCCGCACCACACGCATCCGAATGGCGAGATCGATTTGATCATGCCGCTGGAAGGCGATGCGACCTTCGACGGCCGGCCGGCCGGCTGGTGCGTCTATCCGCCCGGGAGCGCCCATCACCCCACGGTCGCACAAGGGCGCGCGCTGGTTCTTTATCTCCTGCCCGAAGGGCAAATCCAGTTCAGTAAATGACCTACACCCCCAGGTTGGCTCACTGCGTGTAGCCGCCCACCCCCTTGCAGGGGGCAACGCCAGCGGCCCGGCGAAGCCGGTTCCGCGGCGTTTCCCGAACAGACGATTGGAATCAACCGCAAATGACCGAACTTCTCCCCAACTTTGTCGCCGGACGCTGGCAGGCCGGCAGCGGCGCCGGCACGGCGCTCGTCGATCCGGTGCTCGGCACCGAGCTGGCGCGGGTCGACGCGACCGGGCTCGACCTCCCCGGCGCCTTCCGCTTCGCCCGTGAAACGGGCGGCGCGGCGCTGCGCGCCCTGACCTACCGCGAGCGCGCCGGCTTGCTGGCCGCGATCGTGAAGGTCCTGCAAGCCCACCGCGACGCCTATTACGAGATCGCCACCGCCAACTCGGGCACGGTGAAGAACGACTCGGCAGTCGACATCGACGGCGCGATCTTCACCGTGGGGCAGTACGCCAAGTGGGGCGACGCGCTCGGCGACGTCCGCGCGCTGCGCGACGGCGAGGCGGTCAAGCTCGGCAAGGAGCCGCTGTTCCAGTCGCAGCACCTGCAGGTGCCCACGCGCGGCGTGGCGCTGTTCATCAACGCCTTCAACTTCCCGTCCTGGGGCCTGTGGGAGAAGGCCGCGCCGGCGCTGCTCTCGGGCGTGCCGGTGATCGTGAAGCCCGCGACCTCCACCGCCTGGCTCACGCAGCGGATGGTGCGCGACGTGGTCGAGGCCGGGGTGCTGCCGGCCGGCGCGCTGTCGGTGGTCTGCGGCAGCTCGGCCGGGCTGATGGACCAGTTGGAACCCTTCGACGTGGTCTCGTTCACCGGCTCGGCCGAAACCGGCGCCGTGATCCGCTCGCACCCGGCGGTGGCGCAGCGTTCGGCGCGCGTCAACATCGAGGCCGACAGCCTGAATTCCGCCCTGCTGCTGCCGGATGCGGCGCCGGGCTCCGACGCCTTCAACCTGCTGGTGCGCGAAGTGGTGCGCGAGATGACCGTGAAGTCGGGCCAGAAATGCACCGCCATCCGCCGCATCCTGGTGCCCGCCGCGGTCTACGACGCCGCGGCGCAAGCCATCGGCGCCAAGCTGGCCGGCATCACCGTCGGCAATCCGCGCAGCGAGGGCGTGCGCATGGGGTCGCTCGTGAGCCGCGCCCAGCTGGCCGCGGTGCGCGAAGGGCTGGAAGCGCTCAAGGCGCAGGCCGGCGTGCTGCACGATGGCAGCGCCGCGCCGCTGGTCGACGCCGACCCGGCCGTCGCCGCCTGCATCGGCCCGGTGCTGCTGGGCGCGCGCGATGCCGACGCGGCCGACCGCGTGCACGAGGTCGAGGTCTTCGGCCCGGTCGCCACGCTGCTGCCCTACCGCGACCTCGACCATGCGATTGCGCTCGCGCATCGCGGCCAGGGCTCGCTGGTGACCTCGCTCTACGGCGCCGACGATGCCGAGCTGGGCCGGGTTGCGGTGCAGGTCGCCGCCAGCCACGGCCG
Organism: Variovorax sp. P2_H12; assembly: GCF_056403395.1. NCBI lineage: Bacteria > Pseudomonadati > Pseudomonadota > Betaproteobacteria > Burkholderiales > Comamonadaceae > Variovorax > Variovorax sp. P2_H12. The sequence continues at coordinate 54,540 of NZ_JBFUFO010000051.1, forward strand.
CGTGCACGTGATCACGCCCGAGGTGGCGCAGGCCCAGACCGGCCACGGCAACGTGATGCCGATGTCGCTGCACGGCGGCCCCGGCCGCGCCGGCGGCGGCGCCGAGCTGGGCGGCCTGCGGGCGCTGGGCTTCTATCACCGCAGGAGCGCCGTGCAGGCCAGCCCCGGCGTGCTGGCGCAGCTCGGGCTTCAGCAGTAGGCCGCAGCCGCAGACAAGGACCGAAGGAGACACACGATGAACCTGCCCGACACATTCAACTTCGCCGAACACCTGTTCGCGCTGAACCGCGGCCGCGCCCAGAAGATCGCCTATGTCGACGACCGCGGGGCGCTCGGCTACGGCCAGCTCGAAGACCGCGCGCGCCGGCTCGCCGCCGCCCTGCTGGCGAGCGGCGCGCGGCGCGAGGAGCGCGCGCTGCTGCTGATGCTCGACGGCAGCGACTGGCCCGTGAGCTTCCTCGGCTGCCTCTATGCCGGCGTGGTGCCGGTGGCGGTGAACACGCTGCTCACGGCCGACGACTACGCCTACATGCTCGACCACAGCGGCGCCACCACCGCGCTGGTGTCGGGCGCGCTGCTGCCGGTGCTGCAGGAGGCGATGGCGAAGGGACCGAACGCGCTGCGCACCTTGTTCGTGTCGCAGCCCGACGGCCCGCTGCCCGAGGGCGCGCGGAATTTCGACTCCGCGATCGCCGCCAGCGAACCGCTCGCGGCACCGGCGGCCACCGGTCCGCAGGACCACGCCTTCTGGCTCTATTCCTCCGGCTCCACCGGCAAGCCCAAGGGCACGGTGCACACGCACGCCAACCCCTGGTGGACCGCCGAGCTCTACGGCAAGCCGGTGCTCGGCCTGACCGAAAACGACATCTGCTTCTCGGCCGCGAAGATGTACTTCGCCTACGGTCTCGGCAACGCGCTGACTTTCCCGCTGTCGGTCGGCGCCACCGTGCTGCTGATGGCCGAGCGCCCCACGCCCGACGCCACCTTCAAGCGCTGGACCGGCGCCCACAAGCCGACCGTGTTCTTCGGCGCGCCGACCGGCTTCGCCGGCATGCTCGCCTCGCCCCGCCTGCCGGCGCGCGAGGCGGTCGCGCTGCGCATGTGCTCCTCGGCCGGCGAGGCGCTGCCGGGCGAGATCGCGCAGCGCTTCCAGCAGCACTTCGGCTGCGAGATCGTCGACGGCATCGGCTCGACCGAGATGCTGCACATCTTCATCTCCAACCGGCCGGGCGACATCCGCTACGGCACCACCGGCCGCCCGGTCGAGGGCTACGAGATCGAGCTGCGCGGCGAGGACGGCCGGCCGGTGCCGGTCGGCGAGGTCGGTGACCTCTACATCAAGGGCCCGAGCACCGCGCTGATGTACTGGGGCAACCCGGAGAAGACCCGCGAGACCTTCCGCGACGGCTGGACCAAGAGCGGCGACAAGTACTCGCGCGATGCCGACGGCTACTACACCTACGCGGGCCGCAGCGACGACATGCTGAAGGTCAGCGGCATCTATGTCTCGCCCTTCGAGGTCGAGGCCACGCTGATGCAGCACCCGGCGGTGCTCGAGGCCGCGGTGATCGGCAAGGAGGACGCCGACGGGCTCACGAAGACCAAGGCCTTCGTGGTGCGCAAGGACGGCCAGTCGGTCAGCGACGACGAACTCAAGGCCTTCGTGAAGGAACGCCTGGCGCCCTACAAGTACCCGCGCTTCATCGAGTTCGTGGAGGAACTTCCAAAAACCGCCACCGGAAAAATCCAGCGATTCCGTCTTCGCGAGCGGGAGAAGAAATGACCCCCACGTTCGGCACTTCGTGTCCTCTCTGCCCCCCGAGGGGGCGCGTTTCGCCTTGGGGCGGCCCGGCGGCGAAACCATGACCACCGACTCCGAATTCGCCGCCATCCGCTGGCGGGGAAAGGAAGTGCGCATCGAGTACGCGCGGATCGCCCCCGAACGCACCGATGCGCCGCTGGTGGTCTTCCTGCACGAAGGCCTCGGGTCGATCGCGATGTGGAAGGACTTCCCCGAGCGCCTGTGCGAAGCCGGCGGCTTCCGCGGCCTGGTGTTCTCGCGCCCCGGTTACGGCCGCTCGACGCCGCGCGGGGCCGACGAAAGCTGGGACGTCGACTTCATGCACCGGCAGGCGCATGAGGTGCTGCCGGCGTTCTTCGAGGCGCTGGGCATCGCCGAGACGCCGTGGCTCTTCGGGCACAGCGACGGCGGCTCGATCGCGCTGCTCTACGCCGCGCGCTTCCCGGAACGGGTCGCGGGCCTGGTGGTGCTGGCGCCGCACATCTTCGTGGAGGACGTGACGGTGGCCAATATCCAGCTGGCGCGGCAGGCCTACCTGGAGACCGACCTGCCGAAGCAGCTGGGTCGCTACCACGACGACGCCGACTCCGCCTTCTGGGGCTGGAACAGGATCTGGCTGCATCCGCCCTTCCGGCAATGGAACATCGAGAACGAACTCGGCGGCATCCGCTGCCCGGTGCTCGCCATCCAGGGCATCGACGACGCGTACGGCACACTCCAGCAGATTCGAGGCATCGCCGAACGGGTGCCGCAGACCCGGCTGCTGGAGATCCCGGACTGCGGGCATTCCCCGCATCGCGATCAGCCCGAAACGGCGATAGTGGCGACCGTTTCATTCATCAAGACAGGAAGCCCCTCCTAGCATCCGCCCCGCGCGAATGCCGGCCGTCATGGGGAAACTCTTACTTGAATCGTGAATAGTTTAGCTGTAAAGTAATTTCAATCAAACCGAAGGAGACCTCCATGAGCCACCGCATCGCACGCACCACCCTGACAGCCCTGGCACTCGCGTGCATCGCCACGCTGGGCCACGCCCAGCAGGGCAAGCTGAAGGTGGGCCTGATGCTGCCGTTCAGCGGCACCTACGCCGCGCTCGGCGTCGCCATCGAGAACGGCTTCAAGCTGCGCCTGGAGGAACAGGGCGGCAAGCTCGGCGGCCGCGAGATCGAGTTCGTCAAGGTCGACGACGAGTCGGACCCGGCCAAGGCCACCGACAACGTCAACAAGCTGATCAAGCGCGACAACGTCGACGTGATCATCGGCACGGTGCACTCGGGCGTGGCGATGGCGATGGCCAAGGCGGCCAAGGAAAGCGGCACCGTGCTGATCGTGCCGAACGCCGGCGCCGACGCCGTGACCGGCCCGATGTGCGGACCGAACATCTTCCGCAGTTCGTTCTCGAACTGGCAGCCGGCCTACGCCATGGGCGAGGTGGCGGGCAAGCAGGGCAAGAAGAAGGCCATGACCATCACCTGGAAGTACGCGGCCGGCGACGAGTCGGTGGCCGGCTTCAAGGAAGGCTTCGAGAAGGCCGGCGGCAAGGTGGACAAGCAACTGACGGTGCCGTTCCCGAACGTCGAGTTCCAGGCGCTCCTGACCGAGATCGCGGCGGCCAAGCCCGACGTGGTGTACTCCTTCTTCGCCGGCGGCGGCGCGGTCAAGTTCGTCAAGGACTACGCGGCAGCAGGCCTCAACAAGACCATCCCGCTCGTCGGCCCGGGCTTCCTGACCGACGGCACGCTCGAAGCGCAGGGCGAAGCCGCCCAGGGCATGCTGACCACGCTGCACTATGCCGACGGCCTCAACACGCCGCGCGACACCGCTTTCCGCACCGCCTACGCCAAGTCCTTCAAGCTGCAGCCCGACGTGTACGCGGTGCAGGGCTACGACGCGGCGCAGATGCTGGCCATAGGCCTCGCCGCGGTCAAGGGCGACATCAGCAAGAAGGCCGAGTTTGCCGGCGCCATCGAGAAGGCCAAGATCGACAGCCCACGCGGCACCTTCACGATCAGCAAGTCGCACAACCCGGTGCAGGACGTCTACCTGCGCAAGGTCGAGGGCAACGAGAACAAGATGGTCGGCGTCGCGGTCAAGAACCTGGCCGATCCGGCCCGTGGCTGCAGGATGTAACTCCCCCCCAGGTTGCCCGGCACTTCGTGTCCGGGCGCCCACCCCCTACCGGGGGCAACACCAGCGGCCCGGCGGAGCCGGTTCCGCGGTGTTTCCCAAAAGGGAACCCCGGTAGCCAACGACCTCAACCAGTAAAAACCGCTTGTGGACTTCGGTACCTTTCTTGTTCAGTGCCTGAACTCCGTGCAGTACGGATTGCTGCTGTTCCTGGTCGCCTCCGGACTGACGCTGATCTTCGGCATCATGGGCGTGATCAACCTGGCCCACGGCAGCTTCTACATGCTGGGCGCCTACATGGCGTTCGCGCTGTCGCCGCTGTTCGGCGACCAGTTCATCGTGATGCTGGTGGCGGGCGTGGTGCTCGCCGCGCTGTTCGGCTACCTGCTGGAGTGGGCGTTCTTCAGCTACCTCTACCAGCGCGACCACCTGCAGCAGGTGCTGATGACCTACGGCCTGATCCTGGTGTTCGAGGAACTGCGCTCGCTGCTGGTGGGCAACGACGTGCACGGCGTCAAGGCGCCGCCCTGGCTCGAAGGCAGCTTCGCGCTCGGGAGTCTCATGAGCTATCCCTGGTACCGGCTCTTCGCCTCGGCAGCCTGCGTGCTGCTGGCGGTCGGCCTGTACTACGTGGTCAACCGCACGCGCCTGGGCATGATGATCCGTGCCGGCGCCAGCAACCGCGACATGGTGCGCGGACTTGGCATCGACATCCGGCGGCTCTACCGCATCGTCTTTGCGGCGGGCGTTGCGCTGGCCGCGCTGGCCGGCATGATCGCGGCGCCGATGTCCTCGGTCTATCCGGGCATGGGCGCGAGCGTGCTGATCATCTGCTTCGTGGTGGTAGTGATCGGCGGCATCGGCTCCATCACCGGCGCCCTGGTCGCATCCCTGCTGGTCGGCTTCGTCGACACCTTCGGCAAGGTGTTCTTCGCCGAGTTGAGCGGCATGGGCGTGTACGTGTTGATGGCGATCGTCTTGATATGGCGTCCCGAGGGCCTGATGGGGCGCAAGACCTGACATGAAACAGCACCCCCGAAGCGCCTGCGGCGCCTCCCCCTCCAGGGGGCGATGCCAGTGGCCCGGCAAAGCCGGTTCCACGGCATCCCTCGTATTGACTGCGCCGGTTTCACGCGTCGCGGAAGGCGCCACGCGCCATGGCCACTGAGATGAAGAAACTGAACCACTGGCTCCCCGTGCTCTGCGCGATCGCGCTGGGCCTGCTCGGCCCGATGCTGAGTCCCTATATGTCGGACCTGATCGTCAAGGTGATGATCCTGTCGATCTTCGCGCTGAGCCTCGAACTGCTGGTCGGCATGACCGGCCTCGTGAGCCTCGGCCATGCGGCCTTCTACGGCATCGGCGCCTACGCCACCGTGCTCGGCTCGGGCAAGGACGGCGGCTCGATCGCCTGGCTGCTGCCGCTGGCCATGGGCTCGGCCGCGGCGTATGCGCTGGCCGTCGGCGCCTTGAGCCTGCGCACCCGCGGCGTCTACTTCATCATGGTCACGCTGGCCTTCGCGCAGATGGCCTTCTTCGTCTTCCACGACACCGCGCTCGGCGGCGGCAGCGACGGCATCTACATGTACATCCGACCGGCCCTCGGCGCGCTCGACCTGGAGAACCGGACCGTGCAGTTCTACTTCGTGCTGGCCGCGCTGGCGGCCACCTACGGCCTGCTGGCGCTGATCCGGCGCTCGCGCTTCGGCGCCGCGCTGGCCGGCATCCGCGTCAACGAGCAGCGCATGCGCGCGGCCGGCTTCCCGGTCTACGGCTACAAGCTGGCGGCCTTCGTGATCGCCGGCGCGCTGGCCGGGCTGGCGGGCTTCCTCGTGGCTTCGCGCGACGGCGTGGTCAACCCTGAACTGATGGCCTGGCACAACTCGGGCGAGGTGTTGCTGATGATCATCCTCGGCGGCCTCGGCCACCTGCGCGGCGCCGTGATCGGCGCGGTGGCGTTCACCTTGCTGAAGGAACTGCTCTCGACGCATGCCCTGGTCGGCCCGATGGCGGACCACTGGCAGCTCACGCTCGGGCTGGCCATCATCGCCTTCGTGGCGCTGCTGCCCAAGGGCATCATCGGGATTGCGGCGCGGCTGTCGCCGAGGGGAGCTGCATCTTGAGCACCCTGCTTGCGGTTGAAAAGCTCACGCGCCGCTTCGGCGGCCTGGTCGCGGTCAACGCCGTGACGCTGGACCTGCGCCGCGGCGAGGTGCATGCGGTGATCGGCACCAACGGCGCCGGCAAGTCGACGCTGATCAACATGCTCTCGGGCGAAATCAGCGCCTCCGACGGCCGCATCGCGCTCGACGGCGAGGACATCACGACGCGGGCGCAGTTCCGGCGCGCGCTGGCCGGCGTCGGCCGCAGCTACCAGCGCACCACGATCTTCCCGGAGTTCACGGTGCTGGAGAACTGCCGCCTCGCGGCGCAGGCCGCGACGCCGCGGCCGTGGGCGATCTGGCAGGCCTCGCGCGACTGCGCCGAGAGCAACGCCGCGGCCCGCGAGGCGCTGGCTGCGGCCGGCCTCGATACGGTGGCCGAGCGCATCGCGGGCACGCTGAGCCACGGCGCCAAGCGGCAGCTCGAGGTCGCGATGTGCCTGGCGACCCGGCCGCGCGTGCTGCTGCTCGACGAGCCGCTGGCCGGCATGGGCGCCGAGGAGACCGAGCGCATGCTGGGCCTGCTCGCGAACCTCAAGGCCTCGCACGCGATCCTGCTGGTGGAGCACGACATGGACGCGGTGTTCCGCATCGCCGACCGCATCACCGTGATGGTCAACGGCACCGTGATCGCGACCGGCGACCCGGCGTCGATCCGGAGCAATCCCGAAGTGCGCACGGCCTATCTGGGCGAGGATCATTGAAATGAAACACCCCCGAAGCGCCTGCGGCGCCCCCCCCTCAAGGGGGCGATACCAGCGGCCCGGCAAAGCCGGTTCCGCGGTATCCCTGGCATTGGGCTGTGCCGGTTTCATGCGTCGCGGATCACGCGGTCGCGTCGTGGAAAACTGAGATGCTGTCGATACAAGACCTGAACACCTACTACGGCGACAGCCACATCCTGCGCGGCGTCGACGTCGAGATCCCGGCCGCCACCTCGGTCGGCCTGCTCGGGCGCAACGGCATGGGCAAGACCACGCTGATCCGCTCGCTGATGGGCTACGTGCGGCCGGCCTCCGGCCACGTGAAACTCGACGGCCAGGAGGTCACCGGCTGGGCGCCCGAGAAGATGGCGCGGCGCGGCATCGGCTACGTGCCCGAGGGGCGCGGCATCTTCCCGAACCTGTCGGTGCGCGAGAACCTCGTGATGAGCGCACGCGCCGGCATCGACGGCAAGCGCGACTGGACCTTCGATCGCGTGATGGCCACCTTCCCGCGGCTGACCGAACGGCTCTCCCACGGCGGCCAGCAGCTCTCGGGCGGCGAGCAGCAGATGCTGTCGATCGGGCGCGCGCTGATGACCAACCCGCGGCTCATGATCCTCGACGAAGCCACCGAAGGCCTGGCGCCGCTGATCGTGGCCGAGATCTGGCGCGTGATCGCCGACATCCGCTCGACCGGCATCGCCACGCTGATCGTCGACCGCGACTGGCGCAAGGTCCTGGGCCACACTGACCGCGCAGTGGTGATGGAGAAGGGACGCATCGTGCGGCACGGCCCGTCCGCCGATCTGGTGGCCGAGCCGGCCGTGCTGGAGGAACTGCTCGGCGTGTGAGCGTCCCGGCGGCGCGAGGGATCGCGCCGCCATGAAGCTATCGGGGCTGGCGCCCGTACGCGATGGTCCGCACCACGCCTGAGCGCAGGAACACGGTGGCCACCATCTCGCCCGGCCCGCGCTCGTACAGCCACTCTTCGACCTGCTGGCACGGCACCACCGCCGATGCGAAAGGCTCCGGAACCACATTGAGGGTGCCAGCGTAATACACCGGCGCACAGTAGGTGTCCGTGAGCACCGGCTGACCGCACTTGTAGATGACGGACAGCCGAGAGTCGCCCTCCGAGACGATGCCGCCGGCGCACCGCAGCGACTCCGCGGTTGCCAGGCATGGCAACCCGACCAAGACCGTGATGCACGCGAGCTTCAGGAGCTTCATGGCCGTTTCTTTCATTCCGCCTTGCCATTTTGCTCCCCCGGCCAGCAGTCCTTGCGTCATCGGAAGCGATGACCTTGTCCGCATCAGCTTCGCGCACGGATGGGCGGCGTCGAGCTGTGCAGCAGGCGCAGGAGGTCGGCCTGCCGGGTCGGGCCTTGCGGCAAGACACCCGGCGAACCTGGCCAACCGCAGCTCGAACAACTGGACCTGGCTCCAGGGGCCCTGCGCTCAGATCTGATCCACGAAGCGCCGCAGCCCTTCCAGGTCGACGACGGTAATCCCCCCGTATTCGATCTGCAGCAACCCCGCCGCACGCAACCGGCTCAGCGCCGCGTTGCAGCGCTGCCGCGACAGCCCCGACAGGTTGGCGATCTCCTCCTGCGAGGTTTCCAGGTGCGCCTGCCCCAGGGGATGCAGCCAGGGATGGAACAGCCCCGCGATCGCGCGCGCCACCTGGCTGTCGGCATCGAGCAGCCGCTGCGCCGCGTAGTTGCCCATGAACCAGTGCAGCCGCTCGTTGATCTGCACCAGCAGGAAGTGGTTGAAGCTCATCTGGGTGCGGTGCAGCCACTCGAAGGTCTCGACCGGCAGCACCGCCACCCGGCTGTCGCGCAGCGCGATGATGTCGGCCGTGCGCGGCACGGCGCGCAGCAGCGTGCCCTCGCCGAACCAGCTGCCGACCGAGAGGCCGCCGAAGGTGACCGAGCGGCCGTCGTCGGAGGTGATCGACCACTTGAGCAGGCCCTCCAGCGTGCCGTACCAGTGCAGCGGCGCCTCGCCGCGCCGGCACAGCGCCGCCCCGGCGGCCACGTGCTCCTCGCGCATCTCGTCGAGCACGCGCGCCTGCGCGTCGGGCTCCAGGTGGACGAACCAGCCCGACAGCTCCAGCAGGCCGGGAATGGACAGCGAGAGCGATGCGTGTTGCCTGCGGGCCGGCTTGTTGTGCATGAACGTGGTGCGCCTCGTAAACCCTGACCCCAAATGTCGTCGCGATGACTGCGCGGGTCGGGGCAGCCAAAAATAATACTCCGCTGTTCACAGGAGACACCCCATGTCGAAGCGCAAAGTGATCGTGACCATCGCCCCCACCGGCGGCATGGCCCACAAGTCGCAGAACCCCCACCTCCCGACCCAGCCCGCCGAAATCGCCGCCGACGTGGTGGCCTGCTGGAACGCCGGCGCCAGCGTCGTCGCGCTGCATGCGCGCCGGCCCGACGACGGCGCCACCTGCGATGCCAGCGTCTACCGCGACATCAACACCCGCATCCGCGCCGCCGGCTGCGACATCGTGATCAACAACTCCACCGGCGGCGGCGTGCACGGCGACATGGTCAAGCCGCTGCCGGGCGGGCGCTGGGAGATCGCCTTCGAGGAGCGCGTCAAGGGCATGGACGCAGGCGCCGAGATGTGCACGCTCGACGCCACCACGCTGAACCTGTCGTTCGAGGGCCGGGACATCCTGATGGACACGCCGCTCTCGAAGGGCCGCGATGAAGGCGCGCGGCATCAAGCCCGAGTGGGAGGTGTTCAGCCCGACCCACATCCTGCAGGACACGAGCACGCTGATCCAGGAGGGCCTGGACGACGAGCCCTACTTCATCAACCTCGTGATGAACGTGCACCGGAACTTCCAGAACGCGATGCCGTATTCGCCGCGCAACCTGCAGATGATGGTCGACACGCTGCCCAAGGGCGCGATCTTCGGCGTCAGCGGCATCGGCCCCTCGCAGCTCGAGGCCAACATCGCCGCGCTGCTGCTCGGCGGCCATGCGCGCGTGGGGCTGGAGGACAACCTCTACTACCGGCACGGCGAACTGGCGACCAACCTGCAGCTCACCGAGCGCATCGTGCGGGTCATCCGCGAGATGGACATGGAACCCGCCACGCCGGCCGAGGCGCGCGAGATGCTGGGCCTGCCGAGGGTCGGCGCGCCGCGGCCCGAGTTCGCGCCGCGTTGACGCGGGAAGCCATGCAGATGCTCACCGCAACACCCCATGCGCAGCGGGTCGCAGTCGTCGCGACCGGCGTCATCGGCGCGAGCTGGACGGCGTATTTCCTGGCCCGCGGGCTCGACGTCGACGCCACCGACCCCTCGCCGGGTGCCGAGGCGCGGCTGCGCGAGGCGGTGGCGCAGCACTGGCCGACGATGGAGCGCTTCGGTCTCGCCGACGGGGCGGCGCCCGATCGGCTGCGCTTTCACGCGCGGCTCGAGGACGCCGTGGCCGGCGCCGACTTCGTGCAGGAGAACGGCCCCGAACGCATCGACATCAAGGTCGACCTGTTCCGCCGCATGGACGCGGCGGCGCCGCCGGCCACGCTGCTCGCCTCGAGCTCCTCGGGGCTCGCGATCAGCGGCGTGCAGTCCGAATGCCGGCATCCGGAGCGCGTGGTGCTGGGCCATCCCTTCAACCCGCCGCACCTGATCCCGCTGGTCGAGGTGGTCGGCGGCGAGCACACCTCGGCCGATGCCATCGCGCGCGCGATGGCGTTCTACACCGCGATCGGCAAGCGGCCGATCCACGTCCGGCGCGAGATCAAGGGACACATCGCGAACCGCCTGCAGGCGGCGCTGTGGCGCGAAGCCTTCCACCTGGTCGACCAGGGCGTGGCGTCGGTGGCCGACATCGACACCGCGATCGCCCAAGGGCCCGGCCTGCGCTGGGCGTTGATGGGCCCCTTCATGAACCTGCATCTGTCCGGCGGCGCCGGCGGCATCGCGCACCTGCTCGACCACCTGGGCGGACCGATCGAAGACTGGTGGCAGGACCTGGGCGCGCCGTCGATGACGGCGGAGCTCAAGCAGCGGGTGGCCGAAGGCGTCGCCGCCGAACTCGGCCACAGGCGCAGCGCCGAACTCGAAGCGGCGCGCGACACCCTGCTGCTGGACCTGATCCGCGCCAAGGCGGCCTCGGGTTCACTGGAATGAAGGATGGCGTGATGGACGACAACGGCTTTCCCGACGACCCGGACCCGATCGCGCCGCCGCGCACCGTGCGCATCGATCTGGACGACGGTTCGTTCGTGCTGCGCTCGCCGGTGGCCCTCCGGCCCTATGCGCGGTGCGTCGGCGAATGGCTCGAGCGCTGGGCGCGCGAGACGCCCGACGCGCTGGCGCTGGCCGAACGCGAGGACGGCGTCGCAGGCTGGCGCCAGCTCGACTACCGCGCGCTGCGCCGCGCGGTCGGCGCGGTCGCGCAAGGCCTGCTCGACCTCGGCGTGCCCAAGCACCGGCCGGTGGCGATCCTCTCCGACAACGCCATCGACCACGCGGTGCTGATGCTCGCGACGATGCACATCGGCCGCACCGCCTGCTCGCTCTCGAGCGCCTACTCGCGGATGGCGAAGGACCCGACGCGGCTGCACGGCATGCTGCGCGCGCTCGATCCGGCGCTGATCTATGCCTCCGACGCCAGGCTCTATGGCGCGGCGCTCGAAGGCTGCGGGGTCGACGCGCTCACGGTGTTCAGCCGCCACGCCGATGCGCATCCGGGCGCCCTGCCCTTCGAGCGCCTGATGCAGGCGCAGGAGACGCCGGCCGTGATGCAGGCCTTCGAGGCGATCCTGCCCGACGACCCTGCCAAGTACCTGCTGACCTCGGGCTCGACCGGCCGGCCCAAGGTGGTGATCAACACGCATCGCATGCTGTGCGCCAACCAGCAGATGATGGCGCAGACCTGGCGCTTCCTGAATGCCGAGAAACCGGTGCTGGTCGACTGGCTGCCGTGGAGCCACACCTTCGGCGGCAACCACAACTTCAACATGGTGCTCAGTCACGGCGGCGCGCTCTACATCGACGAAGGCCGGCCGGCACCCGGGCTGATCGAGAAGACGGTGCGCAACCTGCGCGAGGTGCGCCCGACGCTGCTGTTCAACGTGCCGCGCGGCTACGACATGCTGCTGCCTTTTCTGGAAGCGGACGATGCGCTCGCGGCCGAACTGATGTCCCGGCTTCGGCTCGCCTTCTATGCGGCCGCGGCGCTCGCGCCCTCAACCTGGCAGCGGCTCGAAGCGGTGGCCCGGCGCGCGCGGCCGGTGCAGCCGTTGTGGCTCACCACCTCCTGGGGCGCGACCGAGACCTCCCCCGCGATCACCTCGGCGCACTGGCGGCTCGACGGCGCGGGCTGCATCGGCGCGCCGCTGCCGGGGCTGGAGCTGAAGTTCGTGCCCAACGGCGACAAGCTCGAGATGCGCGTCAAGGGCGTCACGGTGTTCCCGGGCTACCGCCATGCGCCGCGCGAAACCTCCGAGGCCTTCGACGACGAGGGCTACTACCGCATCGGCGATGCCGGCTTTCTCGTCGATGCCCAGCGGCCGGAGCGCGGCGTGATGTTCCACGGCCGCGTGGCCGAGGACTTCAAGCTCGCGAGCGGCACCTGGGTCTCGGTCGGCACGCTGCGCGTGGACCTGGTCTCGCGGCTCGCGCCGCTGGCGCAGGACATCGTCGTCACCGGGCACGACCGCAACGAGATCGGCATGCTGGTCTTTGCGAGCCCGCAGGCCGCGGCCTTGCCGCCGGCCGAGTGGAAGGCCGCGCTGCTGCGCGTGATGCGCGAGCTGCGCGACGCCGGCGCCGGCTCGTCCCAATGCCCGGTGCGTGCGCTGGTGCTCGGCGCACCGCCGGACATCGACGCCGGCGAGATCACCGACAAGGGCTATATCAACCAGCGTGCGGTGCTCGCGCGGCGCGCCGCGGCGGTCGAGCGCCTGCACGCGGACGCGCACGACCCGGAGGTCGTCCGGCTGGCTTGACGGCGTCGCCGGGGGCGCGGCGGGCACGACCGCGCGCGGCAAGCTACCCCAGCGGCTCGAGCACCATGAGTCCTGCCGCCGTGTTCGAGATCGGGATGTGGTAGTTGGCGTGCACCGCGCGCACCTTCTCGGGCAGGGCGCCGCGCGCGACCAGCCAGTTGAGGATCTCCACGCCCTGGGTGCCCGCGAGTCGCACCAGCTCGACGGTCGAGAACCGGGTGGCCCAAGCCGGGTCGGAGCGCATGCTCTCCATGAACTGCAGGTCGAAGTCCTTGTTGATGAAGCCGGCACGCTCGCCATCGAGCTGGTGCGACAACCCGCCCGTGCCCATCACGACCACGCGCTCGTCGCCCGGCCATGCCGCCACCGCGCGCGCGATCGCCTGGCCCAGCCGATAGCAGCGGGCTGCCGACGGCAACGGCGCCTGCACCGTGTTGACGCACACCGGCAGCACGCGCACCGGCCATTTCATGTCCGGCCAGCACAGCGCCATCGGCAGCATGGCGGCGTGGTCGAGCATCATCTCCTGGCAGGTGGTGAGGTCGAAGTCCTCGGCGACCAGCGACTCGATCAAGCGCCAGGACAGCACCGGATCGCCCTGCAGCGGCGGCAGGCTTGGAATGCCCCAGCCTTCGTCGCCGTTGTGGTATTCCGGCGCAGCGCCGATCGCGAAGGTCGGCATCTTGTCGAGGAAGAAGTTCAGCCCGTGGTCGTTCGAGACCAGCACGACGACGTCGGGCCGGACTTTCGCGAGCCAGTCGCGCACCGGCGGGAAGCCGTCGAAGAACGGCTTCCAGTACGGATCGTTCTGCAGGCCCTTCTCGATCGCCCGGCCGATCGCCGGCACGTGGGAGGTGGCGATGCCACCAACGATTCTTGCCATGGCTCAACCCCTTGCGGCCAGCAGCCTGGCCTTGAATTCGTCCTTGGTCATGCCGGTCTGCTGGGCCCCGATGTCCTGCATGTCGAGACCGAAGATGCCGGCGAACTTGGCGAGGTAGTACGCGTTGCCGCCGGCCTCGATCAGCTGCAGCACGTTGCGATTTCGGATTGCTTCACGCTGCTGGGGATTCAGCCCGAAAGCCGCGCAGTAGGCATCTTCGTCCGCCACGAAGGCCGCCCGGCTCGCGGCCTGGTTGAACGAGTAGCACATCTTGTTGAGCGCATAGCCCTTGCGGGCCTGTTCGCCGTCGAAGATGGTGGTTCCAGGTACCGGCTGCCTCGGATTGGGTGTTGGCAAGAGAGTCTCCTTCGTCGTTGTTCCTGGCGCCTTGATCCGAATCAAGTTTCGAGCGACATGCAGTTGCCGGCGCCATGGGTTCAGTATCCACTCGGGGCCTACGCCGATCAACGCACAGACACTCATTCCAGCCATGAGCCGATTCGATCATTTGGACCTCGACGGCCACTTGCTGCAACTGCTGCTGGCGGTGCTCGAAGAAGGCTCGGTCACACGTGCGGCGCAGCGCCTTGGCGTCACCCAGTCGGCCGTCAGCCATCTCCTCGACAAGCTGCGCGCCATCGTAGGCGATCCCCTGTTCGTGAAGTCCGGGCGCGGCATCGTGGCCACCGCGCATGCGCATGCGCTGGCATCGCGCGCACGCGTCATGCTCGACGAGCTGCGCAGCTTCAGCAACGCCGCCGGCTTCGATCCGGCCACGCTCGTCGCCACGGTGACGATCGCCGCCAACGACCTGCAGCGCGACCTACTGCTGCCCGCGCTGCTGCGGCATGTTCGACGACAGGCGCCGGGCTTCGCGCTGCGCGTGATTTCATCCGGCGCACCGTCGGCCGAGATGCTGCGCGACGAACATTGCCAGCTCGTGATCACGCCGCGCCCGCCGTGCGCCAGCGACGTGCTGCAGAAGCGCCTGTTCGAGGACCAGTACCGGGTCTTCTACGATGCCAGCCAGCGAGAGCCGCCGCACACCCGGGACGAGTATCTGGCCGCCGAACATGTGACGGTGCTGTACGAGCCTCGGCGCCGGCTCGACATCGATGACGTGCTGGCCGAACGCGGCGTGCAGCGGCGCTTCGTTGCCCAGCTGCCGAGCTTCGCGGGCATCGGTCCATTCCTGCTGGGCGGCGACTCGATCGCCACGCTGCCCAGCCTGCTGCGCGCCCATCTGCTGCGCGACCTCGACATGGCGCCGGTGCCCCTGGCTTGTCCGTCGATGCCGATGTACATGGTCTGGCACCTGCGCCACCAGGCCGATCCGATCCACCGCTGGCTGCGCGAGCAGCTCGAGCGGGTGGTGGAGCCGGCACTGGCCGCTGCAACCATCGCCACCCCTGCTTAGGACGATGGCGCCGAAATTCGCGCGAGGGCTTCCTTAGCGGCCGGACGGCGGGCCCGGCGGGAAGTCGGCGAACATCCGGTCGAGCGCGCCTTGCACCGAGGCGTTCAGGCGCGACGGATCGTCGGGCAGGATGCCGGCCGCGTTGCCGCGCCAGATCGCCCGCCGGCTCTTGGCGTCGAACATGTCGACCACCAGCGTGCCCGCCCGGTACGGGTCGGTGGACATCGTCACGCTGTCGGGCACGGGACCGAATCCGAGCCAGGTGAGATCGTGGCCGATGCCGCTGTAGAAGGTGTTGTAGGTCTGGCCGTCACGCGTCGTCACGTGGGCCGCGACATGCACCTCGCCGTCGGCGACTCGCTTCCAGCCGCGCGCCTGCAGCCGGGTGTCGATGCCCTGGATGATGCTCTGCGGCACCAGCGGTGCGTCGCCCGCGGGCTGGGCGATCCAGCTGTAGCTGCGATAGCCGTCGAACCTGGCCTTGGCATCGAAGTCGGTCTTGACGGTCACCGGGCTCGCGCAAGCGGCCAGCAGCATCGCCAGGGCCAAGGCAAGGATTCGTCCGATCATTTTTTCTCCTGTGGGGCAGCGCGTCCGGCGGACGCCAATGCAGCGGGATGGTACAGCCCGTGCCTGCGCCCCCGGCGCCGGGCCTAGACCAGGCTCGCCGCCGCGCTCGACAGGTGGCCGTTGGTGCGCGCGTAGTGCAGCGCCTGGGTCCGGCTGTTGACGCCGATGCGCCGGTACAGGCGCCACATGTGGACCTTGACCGTGTCCTCGCTGATCGCGAGCCTCTCGGCCATCTCGCGGTTGCCGAGCCCCTCGGCGATCAATTGCACCAACTGCCCCTGGCGCTTCGTCAGGCTGGCGCCGCTCTCGAGCGCCGGCGCAGCGGGCGCGTCTTCCGGGTCGGAGTCGGTCTCCAGCAGGCCCTTGAGCGCCTTGATCAGTCCCGCGGCGTCCGATGCCTTCTCGATGTAGATGTCGGCGCCGGCCTCGAGGCACAGCGCCTCCATGTCGGCGGCGGGCAGCGCGGAATAGACCGCGATCGGCACCTCGGGATGGTCACGCCGAACCGCCTGCACGCCCGAGCAACCCTGGGTGTCCGGCAGGTTCAGGTCCAGGCAGATCAGGTCGGCGGCGCCGTTGCGCTCGACCGCGCCGGCCAGTTTGTCGAGGCGATCGATCTCCACGATGCCCGCGGCCGGACGCAACCGCCGCAGCATCAAGGCAATGGCGTCCCTCATCATCGGGTGGTCGTCGACCACATAGAAGACGTTGCGCGCTTTTCTCATTGCCAGTTCTTTCCCGCTCGACATGTCACGGCGAACGATTGCGCCGAAGCCCACGAGCGTAGTGGACGGCGACGGCGCTGGCGGGCGACTCGCCGAATCTCGGACGCGCCGACCGCGACGAATGTCTCAGTTTTCGGATTTCGTCGACTTCAGAAATCGACCGCGCCTGCCGAAATGCAAGCACTGCAACCAACCGCCCTACGAGATCGACATGTCCAGACTCATTGTCCTGACCCGCCACGGCAGCGTCCGGCAGGTCAACATCAGGGGGCCGATCACGACCATCGGCCGCGACCCGGCCTGCGGGGTTCACATCGACAGCCTGGGGGTCAGCCGCCATCACGCGGCGATCCACTGGACCGGCGACCGCTTCGTGCTGACCGACCTGGCAAGCCGCAACGGCACCTTCGTCAACAAGACGCGGATCCGCGAGCGCGCGCTGGCCAACGGCGATGCCATCAGTGCCGGCGACTGCGAGCTCCGCTTCCTCTATGCCAGCCAGGCGCTGCCGAGCGAAGACGCCCTGCGGCTGATCACGGTGTCCGACGACCCGATCGATATCGATGCCGCCCGCGAACGCAGCGACTGGGCCACCTTCTTCCGCCAGGGCCGCGCGGCGAGGCCTGCCGACGCACGCCGGCACGGCCGCAGCGAAAGACGGGCCTGAAACAAGGCGCCAGGTCGCCGCACCGACGGCTCTTCGCTCGACCTGCGTGATTCGGGCGGATGGAGCGCGCCCTCAAGTATTCCGGCGGGCTGCCGATATACCCCTGCGTTCTCCCTCTGTCCCACCTGGAATCACGGCCATGTTTCTGAGCAATTTCTCGATCGGCAGGCGCCTGGCGCTTGTGCTGGGCGCCATCCTGGCGCTGTTCCTCGCCAGCAGCGTGTTCGCGGTGCTGAAGCTGCGCGACCTCGGCGTCGAGATCGACGGCATGGTCAACGACAACGTCAAGACCGAGCGCGCCGGCGCCGACTGGCTGCGCCACACGACCTCCGGCGTGCAGCGGGCGGCGGCGATCGCCAAGAGCAGCGATCCGAGCCTGATCGCCTACTTCGCGCCGGCCACCGCGGCCGCCATCAAGGACACCAACGCGCTGCAGAAATTCATCGAGGGCCAGATGACCGAACCCGGGGAGCGCGCGCTGTTCCAGAAGGTCGGCGAGCTGCGCCGCGAATACCTCGCGGCGCGCGAGGAGGTCAGCAAGCTCAAGCTGGCCGGCGACCTCGAGGGCGCCGACCGCGTCTTCAACGCACGCTTCGAGCCGACGTCGGTCAGCTACCTGGCCGGTGTCCAGCAGATGGTGGACCTGCAGCGCGCCGGCCTCGATGCCGCGGCGCAGCGCGGCCAGGCGCTGCGCGCGCAGACCAGCATGCTGCTGACCGTCTGCACCGCGGTGACGCTGGCGCTGGGCAGCCTGCTGGCCTGGGGCCTCGCGCGCAGCATCACCCTGCCGCTGCGCCGGGCCGAGACCACGGCGCAAGCCATCGGCCGGATGGACCTCAGCGGCACGCCGGAAACGAACTACGCCAAGGACGAGACCGGCCTGCTGCTGCGCGCGATCGACGGCATGCGCACGGCGCTCCAGGCGTCGTTGCAGCAGGTGCACGGCGTGGTCGCGAACGTGTCGACCGCCAGCACGCAGATCGCCACCGGCAACCAGGACCTGTCGTCGCGCACCGAGGAGCAGGCCAGTTCGCTGGAACAGACCGCGGCCTCGATGGAAGAGCTCACGAGCACCGTGAAGCAGAACGCCGACAACGCGCGGCAGGCCAACCAGCTGGCGGTCTCGGCCTCCGAGGTGGCGGTGCGGGGCGGCAGCGTGGTGAGCCAGGTGGTGGACACCATGGGCTCGATCAACGCCTCCTCGCGCAAGATCGTGGACATCATCGGCGTCATCGACGGCATCGCCTTCCAGACCAACATCCTGGCGCT
>NZ_JBFUFO010000052.1:0-39988 GCF_056403395.1 Variovorax sp. P2_H12
CAGCAGCGCATGCCGCCGGCCGAGTCGGGCGTGATCGTGCTGAACCCGCCCTACGGCGAGCGGATCGAGGTCGGCGGCGTGGCGCGCGGCCGCGAGGACGCGCAGACCGAGGATGGCGGCGAGTTCTTCGTCCAGCTCGCCAGCCACTGGAAAAAGAACTACGCCGGCTGGACCGCCTGGGTGCTGACGCCCGACCTGCAGTTGCCCAAGCGCATGCGGCTCAAGGAGTCGCGCCGGGTGCCGATGTGGAACGGGCCGATCGAATGCCGGCTGTTCAGGTTCGACATGGTGGCGGGGTCGGCGCGGAAGGTCTGACGCGTCGGCCCGGATTGGCGTTTCGGGCCAGAATGCGGCTCTCGCAGAAACCCGCATTTTCATGACCGATCTGTCCGCCTTCCCGATCACCCAGAAATGGCCTGCCGTTCATCCGGACCGGCTGCAGCTCTATTCCCTGCCGACGCCCAACGGGGTCAAGGTGTCGATCATGCTGGAGGAGAGCGGCCTGCCCTACGAGCCGCACCTGGTCAGTTTCGAATCGAACGACCAGACCTCGCCGGAATTCCTCTCGCTCAGTCCGAACAACAAGATCCCGGCGATCCTCGATCCGAACGGGCTGGGCGGCAAGCCGCTGGCGCTGTTCGAATCGGGCGCGATCCTGCTTTACCTCGCAGACAAGACCGGCAAGTTCATCCCGCAGGAACCCGCCGGCCGCTACGAAGCGATCCAGTGGTTGATGTTCCAGATGGGCGGCATCGGTCCGATGTTCGGCCAGGTCGGTTTCTTCCACAAGTTCGCCGGCAAGGACTATGAAGACAAGCGGCCCCGCGACCGCTATGTGGCCGAAGCCAGGCGCCTGCTGAAGGTGCTCGACCGGCAGCTCGAAGGGCGCGACTGGATCCTCGGCGACGGCTACTCGATCGCCGACATCGCGACCTTTCCCTGGGTGCGCAACCTGATC
The DNA here is from genome assembly GCF_056403395.1 of Variovorax sp. P2_H12. Taxonomy (NCBI): domain Bacteria; kingdom Pseudomonadati; phylum Pseudomonadota; class Betaproteobacteria; order Burkholderiales; family Comamonadaceae; genus Variovorax; species Variovorax sp. P2_H12. The sequence goes on from NZ_JBFUFO010000052.1 coordinate 959, forward strand.
GGCTTCTACGAGGCCGGCGGGCTGGTCGGCATCGCCGACTTCCCGAACGTGATGCGGGCCCTCGAGAAGTTCCTGTCCCGGCCCGCGGTCGCGGCCGGCCTGGGCATCCCGAAGCGCGGCTGAGGCGGCGTGACTGAATGGCCCCCACGCTCCCCCACTGCGTGTGGGTCGCTGCCCCCCGAGGGGGCCGCAGGCCGGCTTGGGGCGGCCCAGCGCCGGCCTGAGCCCCCACGCTCCCCCACTGCGTGTGGGTCGCTGCCCCCCGAGGGGGCCGCAGGCCAGCTTGGGGCGGCCCGGCGCCGGCCTGAGCCCCCACGCTCCCCCACTGCGTGTGGGTCGCTGCCCCCCGAGGGGGCCGCAGGCCGGCTTGGGGCGGCCCGGCGCCGGCCTGGTGTCGTCATCGACACCAACATCGCGCTCGACCTGCTGGTGTTCGACGACCCCGGCCATGCGGCGCTTGCCGCGGCGCTGGACGCCGGCGAGCTGCAATGGGTCGTCACCGCGGCGATGCGCGACGAACTCGCGCGCGTGCTCGACTATCCGCTGATCGCCGCGCGCCTGAAGACGCGGGGGCGGGCGGCGGGCGAGGTCCTGGCGGCCTTCGACGCCCGCACGCGCCAGGTCGACGGCGTGCCGGCGCGCGCGCCTTGCGCCTGCCGCGACCCCGACGACCAGATCTTCATCGACCTCGCGGTGGCGCAGCGGGCGCGGCTGTTGAGCAAGGACCGGGCCGTGCTGTCGATGCGCAAGCGGCTCGCGCCGTGGGGTGTCGAGGTGTCCAGGGACTGGCGCCGGCCCTAGCCGCCATACCACCGCGCCAGCAGCCGCGCCACGGCCCGCACCCGCTGCGTGTCGCGCCCCCAGCGCCGGCCCGCGGGCAGGTGCCGCAGCCAGCGCATGCGCCGCGCCGCGACCGCCAGACGGTCGCGCACCTCGTCGCTCGCCTGGTCCAGCATCGCGTGCCAGTGCGCGGCGGCCGCATGCGGCGAGGCGGCGTCGACCAGCATCGCGGTGGAATGCAGGTAGCTGAGCCAGTCGCGCGCCTGGCATTCGGCCAGCGGCAGCGTCTCGCCGGGGTCGTCCTCGAAATCGATGTAGCCGATCGTGCCGTCCGGGCACTGCACCAGATTGCGGTCGAAGGCCTGGCTCAGGTAGGTCTGGCGCGCATGCACGATGGCGATCGCGGCCAGGCCTTCGCGCCAGGTCGCCAGCAGCGCCACCGGCCCCGCGGCGGCGGCCTGGTCGAGCCGCTCTTGCAGCACCACCGGTGGGCGGCCGCTCTGGCCGAGGTCGGAGATCAGCAGGCCGTCGCCCTGCTGCGCCAGCACCGCCGGCACCCGCAGGCCCGCGGCACCGAGCTGGCGCAGCCGGTCGGCCTCGATCGCGATCGCCGCCTCGCCGCCCGGATTCGGCACCGGCCGCAGGACGTCGAGCCGCAGCGCCCCGGCGATGGCCGCCAGCAGGTGGTAGCGCAGCTTGCCGTGGCGCGGGCCGGCCTTCTTGAGCCAGACCCGCTCGTTGCCGAAACGATGGCTGGCGACCGCCCGCGTCTGCTGTGGCAGCGCGGTGCGCAGGAACTCGGCGTAGTCGCCGGGCTGCGGCGCCGCGCCGGGCTCCAGCGGCGCCGGTGCCGACGCCATGCCCTTGCGCATCTGGACGCGTGTGGGCGATCCGCCCCGTCTGACCGGGTTCATGGGGACAGGGCGAGAGGCTGGAAGCTCTGCGCGCTGGCGAGCGGCCAGTAGGTGCGGAACACGTGGTGCTGGCCGTCGAGCCGCCCGAGCAGCGCGCCGGGGTGCACCTGCATCACCAGGTTGCTGAGCAGCCGCACCTCGGTGTCGGAGATGCGGCGCACGATGTGGTGGGCCGTGATCTGCTGCGGATGGTCGAGGCCGGCGGCCTGCACCAGTTCCTGCAGCGCATGCAGCGTGCTGCGGTGGAAGTTGCGCACCCGGTCGGCCTTGGTCGGCACCACCAGCGCCTGCTGGCGCACCGGGTCCTGGGTGGTGACGCCGGTCGGACAGAAGCCGGTGTGGCAGGCCTGGGCCTGGATGCAGCCCAGCGACATCATGAAGCCGCGCGCCGCGTTGCACCAGTCGGCGCCCAGCGCCATCATGCGCGCCAGGTCGAAGGCGGTGATCACCTTGCCGGCGCAGCCGATCTTGACGCGGTCGCGCAGGCCAACGCCGATCAGCGTGTTGTGGACCAGCAGCAGGCCTTCCTGCAGCGGCGCGCCGACGTGGTCGCTGAACTCGACCGGTGCCGCGCCGGTGCCGCCTTCGGCACCGTCGACCACGATGAAATCGGGCGTGAGGCCGGTCTCCAGCATCGCCTTGACGATCGCGAACCATTCCCACGGATGCCCCAGGCAGAACTTGAAGCCGGTGGGCTTGCCGCCCGACAGCACGCGCAGCCGGGCGATGAAATGCATCATCTCGGTGGGCGTCGAGAAGGCGCTGTGGGAGGACGGCGAGACGCAGTCGACGCCCACCGGCACGCCGCGCGCGGCCGCGATCTCGGCCGTGACCTTGGGCGCCGGCAGCACGCCGCCGTGGCCGGGCTTGGCGCCCTGGCTCAGCTTGATCTCGATCATCTTGACCTGCGGGTCGCCCGCATTGGCGACGAAGCGCTCCTCGCTGAACGAGCCGTCGTCGTTGCGGCAGCCGAAGTAGCCCGAGCCGATCTCCCAGATCAGGTCGCCGCCGTGCACCCGATGGTGCGAGGAGATCGAGCCTTCGCCGGTGTCGTGCGCGAAGCCGCCCATCTTCGCGCCCTGGTTCAGTGCCTTGATGGCATTGGCCGAGAGCGCGCCGAAGCTCATCGCCGAGATGTTGAAAACGCTGGCGCTGTAGGGCCGGGTGCAGGTTTCGCCCGCGGGCGAGGCCGGGTTCGGCGTCGCGCCGATGACGATGCGGAAGTCGTGGTCGGCCAGCTTCGTCGGCTGCATCGAGTGGTTGATCCACTCGTAGCCGGCGATCGTGACGTCGAGCTGGGTGCCGAAGGGCCGGTTGTCGGGCTCACCCTTGCTGCGCTGGTAGACCAGCGAACGCTGGGCGCGCGAGAACGGCGCGGCTTCGGCGTCGCTCTCGATGAAGTACTGGCGTATCTCGGGGCGGATGTACTCGAACAGGAAGCGCAGGTGACCGATGACGGGGTAGTTGCGCAGGATGGCGTGGCGGGTCTGGCGCAGGTCGTGCACGCCGGTGCCGCAGAGCACGCCGAAAACCGCGAGGGCGATCCACGCGGTCCAGCGGTCCGGCACGAGCAGAACCGCCACCACGCTCGCGACCAGGCCGGCCGCGCACAGCGCGAACGCGGTGTAGCGCGCCGGGAACGGCGCAATCGTCGATGTCGAAATAGGGAGTCTCCGGAAGCCTTGCTGCATCATAGAGGGCTGCATTCGTAACGCCATGACAACCCAGCCCGACACCCCGACCCCCGCCCAGCCCGACAACGCACCGCTCGGCCCCGACGATTTCGACGCCCAGGACCAGGTCCTCGACGCCCTGCGCGAGCACGACGACGAGACGCCCCAATGGGAATTCTGCGAGGGCTTCATGGCCGCGCTGGTCTGCACCCGGCGCCCCATCGAGCCGGCCGAATACTGGCCGGTGCTGCTGGGCGAGGGTTTCGTGCCGGCGCAGCACATGGAGTTCGTCTGGCGCTGGAAGCGGCGCTGGCGCGAGATCGAAAGCGGCCTGGACGCCGACGTGCAGTCGCTCGACGACGAGCGCACCTGGCAGCCCGAGGTGCTCGACACCCGCGGCGCGATCGCGGCGCTGCCCGAGGAAGAGCGCGCCGAGATGGCCGGCGAGGCGATCCCGTCCTTCGCCCAGGTCTGGGCGCTGGGCTTCATGTTCGCGGTCGAGAACTGGCCCGACGACTGGGCGCCGCCGCGCGACAAGGAAGCGGCGCAGATGCTCGACGAGGCGCTCGACGCCATCGTCACGCTGACCGAGGACGACAGCGGCAAGCCCGCTCTCTCGATGTACGCCGAGGACGGCCCGCCCAGCGTGAGCCAGCAGCGGGTCGACGACTTCGGCGCCGCGATCTGGGCCGTTTACGACCTGCGCCAGCTGTGGCGCAGCATGGGGCCGCGCGTGGAGACGATCCGCAAGGAAGCGACCCCGGGGCGCAACGATCCCTGCCCCTGCGGTAGCGGAAAAAAATTCAAGAAGTGTCACGGGCAGTAGCTGCTTGAACGCCGCACCCGTGGCGTTGTCCGCGCGCGCCGCCTGGGCCATGGTCCTGGCGCTGTGCACCGCGTTCGCGCTGAGCCAGGCCTTTCGCACCGTGGGCGCGATCATGGCCAGCCAGCTGCAGGCGGAGTTCGGGCTCTCGCCGCAGGCGCTCGGCCTCTTCTCGGCCGCCTTCCATTTCGCCTTCGGCGCGATGCAGCTCTTCATGGGCATCGGCATCGACCTGCACGGCGTGCGCCGCACCGTGCTGACCGCGTTCCCGCTCGCCATCGCCGGCGCACTGCTGTCGGCGCTGTCCACCGACTACGGGGTGCTGGTGGCCGGCCAGGTGCTGATCGGCATCGGCTGCGCACCGGCCTTCCTGGTCTGTACGGTGTTCATCGCGCGGCATTTCCCCGCTGCGCGATTCGCTTCGGTGTCGGGGCTGGTGCTGGGCATCGGCAGCGTCGGCATGCTGCTGACCGGCACGCCGCTCGCGTGGCTGGTGCAGGAGCGCTCGTGGCGCATGGGCTTCGTCGTCCTGGCGGCGGCCTCGGCGCTGGCCTGGCTGGCGATCTGGCACCGGGTGCGCGAGCCGGCGCGGCCGGACAGCCCGCCGAAGGAGTCGGTGGCGCAGGCGCTGCGGCAGTTCGGCGCCCTGTTCGCGCTGCCGCACACGTTCGGCATCATGGTGCTGGGGGCCGTGACCTATGCGGCCTTCATCTCGCTGCGCGGGCTCTGGCTCGGGCCGCTCCTGATCGAGCGCCATGGCTATTCGCTGGTGCAGAGCGGCCATGTGGCGCTGGTCGTGTCGCTGGTCTCGCTGGTCGGGCCGCCCCTGTTCGGTCAGCTGGACCGGGACGGTCCGGCGCGGCGTCGCCGCATCGTCGGCTGCAGCCTGGTCTACGCCGGGCTGTTCGCGGCGATTGCCTTGTTCACGCAGGCCTGGGTCGATGTGGGCGCCACGATCCTGATCGGGCTGCTCGGAGGCTTCATCGTCTGGCAATACGCCGACGTGCGGGCGGCCTATCCGGCGGCGATCACGGGCCGCGCGATGGCGGTCTTCACGATGGCGATGTTCCTCGGCGTGGCGCTGATGCAGTGGGTCACGGGCGCCGCGGCCTCGTGGGGTGCGGCCCATGGCATCGAGGCCTTCCGCGCCGTGCTGGCGACCATCGCGGGGCTGCTGGTCGCCGCCACCCTGGCGTTCGCCTGGCTGCCGGCGCCGGACGCTTCAAAATGGAGCCCTTCGAGAAATCCACAGTCATGACCGAAACCACTCCCACCCCGCCACCGCTGCCCGACCATCTGTCCATCGACCCGCGCAGCCCGCATCACGTCGCCGAAGTCTTCGAACACGACATCGGCATCCGATTCAACGGCAAGGAGCGCAATGACGTCGAGGAGTACTGCATCAGCGAAGGCTGGATCAAGGTGCCCGCAGGCAGGACGCTCGATCGCAAGGGCAAGCCGCTGCTGATCAAGCTGAAGGGCAAGGTCGAAGTGTTCTATCAGGGCTGAGCCGGTTTCACCACCATGCGCTTCCCGATGCGACCCTTCGCCACCCTTTCCCTCCTCACGCTGGCGGCCATCGCCGCCGGGTGCGCGTCGCGACCCGCGCCGCGGGTCACCTGGCTCGGCGACGGCGTGTTCAAGTCGCCCACCGCGCAGGAGGCGGAGGCCTACTGCCGCAACTTCGGCGCCCCGATGCGCTTCCTGGATGCCAAGGGGCCGGGCGCCCCGACCGGGGAAGTCACCTACCGCTGCGACTGAGCCAGTCCGGCGCCGGGCCGCCCCAAGCCGGACTGCGCCCCCTCGGGGGGCAGCGACGACACGCAGTGCGGAGCGTGGGGGCCGGAGTCCGGCGCCGGGCCGCCCCAAGCCGGACTGCGCCCCCTCGGGGGGCAGCGACGACACGCAGTGCGGAGCGTGGGGGCCTGAGCCCTCAGATCTTGAACGCCCGCTGCACGTCCGGGCGCACCAGGTCCGCGTAGTCGCGGTGCTTGCGGATATAGCCGGCGATGAACTGGCAGACCGGAATCACGTGCTTGCCGTCGGCCCGTGCCTGGTCGAGCACGTGGCGCGCGAGCGCCGATGCCACGCCCTTGCCCTCGAAGGCTTGCAGCACCTCGGTGTGGGTGAACATGATGGCCTCGGTCAGCAGGTTGTATTCGCAGTAGCCCGCGAGTTCGCCGCCGATGCGGGCCTCGTAGCGGTGCTCGGCGGGGTTGTCGGCGATCGTGATGTCGGTCATGGGTGTTCCGTGGAGGCTGGTCAGGGGTTGCGGGCGAGGAAGGCCGCGAGGTTCGCCGCGGCGGTGCTGCGCACCTTCTTCTTCAGCATCGGCGACCAGCCCAGCAGCAGGCCGGGCGCGCCCAGTGCCTGCCGTGACCAGCGCCAGAAGTCGAAGCGGTCGCGCTGCGTGGCGATAAGTCCCTCGGGCGTGAAGGTGAAGCGCGAGTCGATCGCGTTGTCGACGATGCGCCCGGTGGCGCTGAAGAGGTAGTGCGCGTCCCAGTGCGCCTTGCCGCTCGTGGCGTCGGCCTCGAGGTCGCGGTAGCTGAGCTTCCAGACCGCGGCCCCCTTGGCCTGGGTGCCGCTGCAGAGCATCTTCCACATGCCGCCGACCTCGCGCGCCCCGCGCAGCGAGAAGGCCTCGTCGTCGAAGCGCGCTTCGGGCGCATAGCAGCTCGCCATGGTGTCGGCGTCGAGCACGGCGAACGCGTCATAGAGGCGGCGGAGGGTTTGTTCGGTGCGCATGCGCCATCCTAATTCAGCCGGTCGTCGCGACCACGCGAAGTGAGGGAGCGTGGGGGCTCAGGCCGTTCGCACCAGCTCTGCGAGCGTCTGCAGCGCGTATTGCACCGTGGCCGCGCGCACCGTGGCGCGGTCGCCGTCGAAGCGGCGGCGCTCGGTGCGCACGCGGCCGTCCACCGACCAGCCGAACCAGACGGTGCCGACCGGCTTGTCGGGCGAGCCGCCGGTGGGCCCGGCGACGCCGGTGACCGCGACCGCGGCCTGGGCCTGCGAGCGCGCGATCGCGCCTTCGGCCATGGCCCGGGCCACCGGCTCGCTGACCGCGCCGTGGGCCTCGATCAGTGCTGCGTCGATGCCGAGCAGCTCGGCCTTGGCCGCGTTCGAATAGGTCACGAAGCCGCGCTCGAACCAGGCGCTCGAGCCGGAGAGATCGGTGCAGGCGCCGGCGATCAGGCCGCCGGTGCAGCTCTCGGCGGTGGCCATCATCCAGCGCCGGTGCTGCAGCAGTTCGGCCAGCTGAAGCACCAGTGCCGGAACGTCGAGGTCGGGAGGGGAGATCGGGGAGGGGTTCATCGTCATCGTCACTTCACCATGCGCGCCAGGCGGCGATGACCAGCAGCGTGCAGAAGGCCGCCACCAGGTCGTCGAACAGGATGCCCAGGCCCGCGGCACTCCAGCGCATCGTCCCGGCGTCGGACCCGTGGGGCTTGAACAACCGGTCGGCCCAGCCGACCGGGCCCGGCTTGACGGCGTCGAAGAAGCGGAACAAGCCGAAGGCGATGAGCTGGGCCAGCAGGCCGCCGGGCAGCACCAGCCAGAGCACGATCCAGAAGGCGACCACCTCGTCCCAGACGATGCTGCCGGGGTCGGCCACCCGCATGTGGCGCGCCGTGACCGTGCAGGCCCACCAGCCGATCGGCAGCGAGGCCAGGATCACCCAGCCGATCGCGGCGCTCGAGAGCCAGCGCTCCATCACCAGGAACGCGACCCAGGCCCAGAGCGTGCCCACGGTGCCGGGTGCGCGGCGCGGCAGGCCGGAGCCGAAGCCCAGGGCGATCAGGTGCGCGGGATGCGCGAACAGGAAGCGCAGCGTCGGGCGAAACGGGGCGGCGGGAGAGGGCGAATCGGGATCGGCTTGCATCAGCCCGCAGTGTCGCGCATCTTTGGCCCAGGGGCGGGGAGCGGCGTGATGCGGTAGACGCAGCGGCGCGCGCCTGCGATCAGATGTTCCTCGCGGCGCAGGCGGCCCTGCGGACCGGCGACCTCGCGAAACACATCGAGTTCGGAACGGCAGAAGCCCTGGCAGGTCTCGGCGGCGGCGCAGATCGGGCAGTGGTCCTCGATCAGCAGCCAATCGTGGCCGTCGGGCTCCAGCCGTGCCATGTAGCCTTCGTCGTCGCGCAGCGCGGCGAGCTTGCGCAGCCGCGGCTCCAGATCCTGCAGGTCCCGGCAGGCTTCCAGGTAGGCAGCGCGGGAAGCGCTCTCGCGCCGCGCAATGAGCTGCTCGAGCCCGGCTTCGCCGAACACCTCGCGCACCGTGTCGATCAACGTCCGCGTGAGTTCGGCGTGGCGGTCGGGAAAACGCGCGTGCCCGCTGGCACTCAGCGACCAGGCCTGGCCCGGCCGCCCGACGCCGGAGGGCGCCTCGCTGACGCCGCGCACCAGCCCGGCGTCGGCCAGCTTGTGCACCTGCTGTCGCACCGCCTCGGTCGTGGTCTGCAGCGAGGCGGCCAGCGCGGCCGTCGACGTCGGGCCGCGGCTTTTCAGCAGCAGCAGGATGCGGTCGGCCGTGGAACTGGACGTCATATTCCCCAAGATTTTACTTGTCTAATTGCGAGTGACTGCTAATATGCAAGCAATTTCTTTGATAATCTGTCTGCCCGGCAGCCTCGTTCCGCCATGACCTCGCTTTCTTCCGCTGCCGTCCCGACCCGCACCGCTTCATGGGGCGAATTGTTCTCGGGGCGCAACGCCTGGCGGGCCGTCGCTGTCACTGGCGGGGTCGCATTGCATGCGATCAACGTGCACATCGTGACCACGGTGCTGCCCTCGGTCGTGCAGGACATCGGCGGCGTCGCCTGGTACGCCTGGAACACCACGCTGTTCGTCGCGGCGTCGATCCTCGGCGCATCGCTGTCGGTGCGCCTGCTCCAGGCACTGGGGCCGCGCCGGACCTACCTGGCGGCGCTGGCGGTCTTCGTCCTGGGCAGCGTCGGCTGCGCGACGGCCCCGGGCATGGCCTGGATGCTGGCCGGGCGCACCGTGCAGGGGCTGGGCGGCGGCGTGCTGGCGGCGTTGAGCTATGCGCTGATCCGCTTCATGTTCGAGGCCAGCCTGTGGCCGCGCGCGGTCGCGCTGGTCTCGGGCATGTGGGGCGTCGCGACCCTGTGCGGTCCCGCGGTCGGCGGCGTCTTCGCGCAACTGGGCCACTGGCGCTGGGCCTTCTGGGCCCTGCTTCCGGTCGCGCTGGTCCAGGCCCTGATCGTCAGCGTGCAATTGCCGTCGCCTGCCGGCGCGGCCGAGCGGGAGGCCCCGCGCGCCGCCCTGCCGATCGGCCAGATCCTGCTGCTGATCGCCTCGGCTCTCTGCGTCGCGACGGCGAGCCTGTTCGACACGCTGCCCGGCCAGATCGGCATGGTGCTCTTCGGCCTGGCACTGGGCGTCGTGCTGGCGCGCGTCGACCGGCGGGCGACGGTCCGGCTGCTGCCCACCGGCGCCTACGCGCCTTTCACCGCGTTCGGTGCGATCTATGCCTGCGTCGCGCTGCTCCTGATCGGCACCGACACGGAGATCTTCGTGCCCTACTTCCTGCAGACGCTGCACGGCCATTCGCCGCTGGCCGCGGGCTATCTCACGGCCGCGATGGCGGGCGGGTGGAGCGCCGCATCGCTGCTGTCCGCGGGCCGCACGGGTCCGCGCGCCGACCGCATGCTGCGCCTCGGCCCGGTGGTCAGCATGCTGGGCCTGCTCGGGTTGCTGCTGCTCGTGCCCGTGGTGCGCTTCACGCCGGTGTTCCAGACGCTCGGCCTCGGTCTCGCGCTGGCCTGCACCGGCTTTGGCGTGGGCATGGGGTGGCCGCATCTGCTCACCCGGGTGCTGACGCTGGCGCGGCCCGGCGAGGAGAACCTGGCGTCGGCATCGATCACGACCGTGCAGCTCTACGGCATGGCGATCGGCGCCGCAGTGGCCGGCCTGGTGGCGAATGCCGCAGGGCTGACCGAACCCGGCGGCGCGGCGGGCGCGCAATCGGCGGCCACGTGGCTGTTCGCAAGCTTTGCGCTGGCGCCGGCGCTGGCGGCCGTGCTGGCGCAGCGTTGTGTCGCTGTGCGGGGCTGAGACCGGCGATCAGGCCGGCTGGAAATGCTGCGAAATGCGGCGGGCCACGGCCTGCGGGGTGGTGCGCAGCGCATCGACGGCGCAGGCGCCCAGGAACAGGCCGTCGAACTTGAGTTCCACCTGCGCGAAATAGCGGCCCAGCGAATCACCCGCATCGCGCAGGCAATGCTCCAGCGCGACAAAGGTGCGGCTGGCCTCCTGCGCCGCACCGCCCTGGGCGCTGATGCGGTGGCAGTAGGCATCCGGTCCGATGCGTTGGATGTCGATCAAGGGCTTCATTCGGCGGGGCGCAGGCAGTGGTTCGTCAACGGATTGGCTTTGGCGCCTGAATCGTCGCGGCAAGGCGGCCGTGGGTAAATAGTCCATTTGGACCGGTTCGACTTCGCGCAGAATCGTCGCGTCATGCTGCCCGCCAGAATTCTTCTCATCGACGACCACGCGTTGTTCCGTTGCGGACTCCGCATGGTGCTCGCGTCCGGCATTCCCGAGCTGGAGGTGGCCGAGGCGAGCTCCCTGGAAGAGGGGCTGCGCTCGGCAATGGGCGAACCCGCGCTGGTGCTGCTCGACATCCAGCTTCAAGGGCTCAACGGCCTCGAGGGCATCGCGCTCGTGAAGCGCAAATGGCCGCAGGCGGCGGTGGTCATCCTGTCTTCCGATGCCGGCCCGCACAACGTGCGGATGGCGCTGGAGCGTGGCGCGGCGGCCTTCGTCTCGAAGGCCGGCACCGCCGACAACATCCTGACCGTGATCGAACAACTGCGGCGCGGCGAGCCTGCCAGCGCCGGCACGCCGGCGCCGACGGGCAGCGGGGCGCCCCAGTTGCTGACGCCACGCCAGTCCGAGGTGCTCGACCTGCTTTGCCAGGGCCTGCCGAACAAGGTCATCGGACGCCGCCTCGGGCTGTCGGAGAACACGGTGCGCGGGCACGTGCAGGCGGTGCTGGCGGCGCTGCAGGTGTCGAGCCGTTCGGAAGCGGGCTTCGCGGCGCGCCGCAGGGGGCTGGTCGCCTGATGTCCAGATTCCTGCGCCTGGCCGATGGGCGCACGCTGGTCGAGCAGCTCCGGCTGCAGCTCGGCAACATCGGCAGTTCGGTCATCCCGACGATCCTGGTGGCGCTGCTGCTGGTCTGGGTGCTCTCCAACGACAGCAATGCGCTGGCGCTGCGGCTTTGGGCCGGCACGGTGATCCTGATCAAGCTGTATTGCGCCCGCGATGCCCGCCGCACGCTGGCCTCCGAGATCTCGTACGAGCGCGCGCGCCGCCTGGTGTGGCGGCAGATGACGCTCAACTTCATCGACGCCGCCGCGTGGGGCGCGCTGGCGTGGGTGGCGCTGGGCACCACCTCGGTCACCGGCAGCATTCTGGTGATCGCGGTGCTCGCGGGCGTCGCCGGCAGCTCGATGTCCTCGCTGTCGCCGGTGCTGCCCGTGTTCGTCGTGTTCGGCACGGTCGAGGTGGCCGTTGTGGCGGCCAAGCTGGTGCTGCTGGGCGACCCGGCCTACCACGCGCTGGGGGTGGCTGCCGTGCTCTACATCGCCACGCTGCTCGGCCAGGCGCGCAACAGCGCCAGGGCGGCGCGCGCGGCGATCGACTTGCGCTTCGAGAACCTCGAACTGATTGAACGGCTGCAGGTCGAGACCGGCCATGCGCAGGCGGCGCAACTGAAGGCCGACCAGGCCAACCTGGCCAAGTCCAAGTTCCTTGCCGCCGCCAGCCATGACCTGCGCCAGCCCATCCATGCGCAGGGGCTGTTCCTCGAGGTGCTGGCCCGCAGCAAGCTGTCGGCCGCCCAGTACGACGCGCTGGCCAATGCCCGCGCCACCTGGCAGGCCTCGGCCGAGATGCTCGACACCCTGCTCGACTTCTCGCGCATCGAGGCCGGCGTGGTCGAGCCCCAGATGCAGGACTTCCCGCTGCAGCCGCTGCTCAATCGGATGGAGAACGAACTGGCGCCGCAGGCCGACGCCAAGGGCATCGTCTACCGTTCGCGCGAGACCCATGCGGCGGTGCGCTCGGACCCGGCGCTGGTGGCACTGATCCTGCGCAACCTGGTGTCGAATGCGATCCGCTACACCGACAGCGGCGGGGTGCTGGTCGCCTCCCGCCGGCGCGGCAGCGAGCTGCTGATCGAGGTCTGGGACACCGGCATCGGCATCGAGCCGACCCAGCATCGCGAGATCTTTCTCGAGTTCCATCAGCTCGGCAATGCCGAGCGCGACCGGCGCAAGGGCCTGGGGCTGGGCCTGGCCATCGCGCAAGGCCTGGCGCGTGCCCTGGGCCACACGCTGTCGCTGGTGTCCGAGCCGCAGCGCGGCAGCGTCTTCCGGCTCGCGCTGCCGCTCGCGCAGATGGGCGTGGCGAGCGCCGGCCTGGAGGTTGCAGCGGGCCACGCGCGCGTCTTCGACGTCCGGGTGCTGGTGATCGATGACGACGAAGCGGTGCGCGCCGGCATGCGGCAGCTGTTGAGCGCCTGGGGCTGCGAATGCGATGTCGCCGACTCGATCGAGGAGGCCCTGGCGCTGGCGCGCGCGAACCCGCCGGGGCTGGTCATCAGCGACTATCGCCTGCGCGAACTCCGCACGGGTGCCGAGGCGATCACCACGCTGCGGGCCGAGTTCGGCGAGCGCCTGCCCGCGCTGCTGATCACCGGCGACACCGCACCGCAGCGGCTGCGCGAGGCCCGTGCCAGCGGCGTTCCGCTGCTGCACAAGCCGGTGTCTCCCGACCAGCTCTACCGCGGACTGACCTGCGTGCTGAACGAGCTCGAGATCGATTCCGCGTTCGCGGTGCTCGAAGAGGTACCGATGGAACGCCGGCGGCGGGCCTGAACGGCCCGAGCCCGCTCAGGCGAAGTGGTCGAAGGACGCGAAGCGCTGCGCCACGGGGGCAGCTTGGGCATCGACCAGGCGCAACCCCGCCTCGGGCTCGATGACACCGATGCGCGAGACCGGCGTGGCGCTCGCGCGGGCCGCCTGCTCGACCGCGGCGCGCGCCGAAGCGGGTGCCGTGAAGGCGAGTTCGTAGTCGTCGCCGCCCGCCAGGGCGCAGGCGCGCCGGGCGTCCCGGTCGAGGCCGGCCGCTGCGGCTTGCGGGTGGGCGCCCAGCGCCAGCAGGGCGGCCGCCGCGTCGGCGTCGATCCGCGCCCCGACGCCGCTTGCGCGCAGTACATGGCCGAGGTCGCCGACCAGCCCGTCGCTCACGTCGACCGCCGCCGAGGCCATGCCGCGCAGAGCCAGGCCCAGCGCGACCCGCGGGGTCGGCTGCTCCATGCGGCCGCGTGCCAGTTCGAACAGCTCGGCCGGCAGCGCCAGCGTGCCGCGGAACACCTCGAGCGCGAGCCGCGCATCGCCCAGCGTGCCGCTGACCCAGATGTCGTCGCCCGCTTTGGCGCCCGAGCGCAACAGCGCCGCACCGGCCGGCACCTCGCCGAACACGGTGATGCAGAGGTTGAGCGGCCCGCGCGTGGTGTCGCCGCCGACCAGCTCGCAGCCGTGCGCATCGGCCAGCGCGAACAGGCCGCGCGAAAAGCCTTCGAGCCAGACTTCGTCGACCGAGGGCAATGACAGCGCCAGCGTGAAGGCCAGCGGCTTTGCGCCGCAGGCTGCGAGGTCGCTCAGGTTGACCGCCAGCGCCTTGTGGCCGAGCCGCGCCGGGTCGACCGTCGAAAGAAAGTGCCGCCCTTCGACCAGCATGTCGGAGGACACGGCGAGCTGCATGCCCGGTGCCGGGGCGAGCAATGCGCAGTCGTCGCCCACGCCCAGCGGCGAGCGCTGCGCGGGGCGCGTGAAGTAGCGCGCGATCAGGTCGAATTCGCCGGTGCTGCTCATGCGGTCCTCATACCACCGAAGTCCGGAAGCGCAGCGCCGCCTGCCGCACGACCTCCGCCAGGAGCCGCTCCTTGCCCTGCCGTTCGCGCAGCCAGCGCGCGTCGTTGCGGTTGGCTTCCACGCTGGTGCGCAGCTCGCCGAGCGCCTGCGTGGCATTGAGCGCTTCGCTGTGCCATTCGAGCTGGGTCATGGTCATCAGGATGTGGTCGCGCAGCGGCATGTGCTCGCCGCTGGCCGGGTCCACATACAGCGCGTCGAGGCCGAAGCGGCAGGCCTGGAAGCGGTTGTAGGTGTAGACCAGGTAGTCGTCCTCGGTCGGGGTGAAGGGCTGCTCCTGCAGGAACCAGGCCGCCAGCGACTGCACGTAGCCGGCCAGCGCGGCGGCGCGCTCGACGGTCAGCGGCGTGTCGAAGACCCGGATCTCGATGGTGCCGAATTCGGGCTTGGGCCGGATGTCCCAGTAGAAGTCCTTCATGCTGCGGACCACGCCGGTGCGGGTCATGCGCATGAAGTAGTTCTCGAACTCGCGCCAGCTGAGGGTGAAGGGCGCCCGGCCCGACAGCGGGAACGCGAACACCGAGTTGAGCCGCGCCGAATCGAACTGCGTGTCCTGCCCCTGCACGAAGGGCGAGGACGCCGACAGCGCGATGAAATGCGGGATGTAGCGCGACATGCGGTGCAGCATCAGCAGCGCCGAGTCGGCATCGGGGCAGCCGATGTGCACGTGCTGGCCGAAGATCGTGAACTGCTTCGACAGGTAGCCGTAGAGCTCCGACAGCGCGCGAAAGCGCGGCTTGTCGTAGATGCGCCGCTCGTGCCACTGCTGGAAGGCGTGGGTGCCGCCGCCGACCACCGCGATGTTGAGCTTGTCGGCGTTGCGCACCAGCGCATCGCGGATCGGCGTCAGCTGCGCGATCACGTCGAGCGCCGAGTGGCAGACGTCGGTGGAGATCTCGATCATGCTCGAGGTCATCTCGGGGACCACGCTGCCCGGCAGCGGCAGCGGCGACTTCGCCATCAGCCGCAGCATGTCCTCGGCATAGGGGGCGAGGTCGTAGTCGTGGGTGTTGACGAGCTGCAGCTCGAGCTCGACGCCGAGCGACAGCGCCACCGACTTGTTGAAGGGCTCGAGCGGAACCACCCGGCTGGCGGGCGTGTTGGCGGGCGCCCCGGTCCGCGGATCGATGGTGCGTGGGTTCATCGCTGCGCTCATCGTTGCGTGTCCTCCACGGTGCCGAAGACCTCCGGCGTCCAGGGTTTGGAGCTTTCGCCGGCGCCGTGGATGGCGATGGTGGCGAGCACCGCGCCGAGCACCTCCATCAGCAGGATCGCCGGCAGGGCGATCTGCGTGATCATCGGGCCCAGCAGCGGCGAGGCGGTGACGAAGGCGGAGGTGATCAGCAGCGCGATCGACGACAGCGGCGACATCGCGCAGCCGACCCAGAGGGCCTGCTTCCAGCTCGCACCGCTGCCCGGATTGGCGATCGCCACGCCGGCGATCTTGGCGAAGGCGCGCACGCCGATCACGCTCAGCACCACGCTGGCCACCGGCAGGCTCCAGTCGGCCTGCGCGGCGACGATCGAGACCAGCACGAACATCAGCATCGTGAGCAGCGAGGCCGCGGTACCGAGCTGGCGCGGCCAGGCCCAGGGCTTGGGGTTCAGCGCCTTCAGCAGCACGCCGCCGATCAGGGCCGCGAGCGGCGCCGAGCCGCCGAAATGCGCGGCCAGCGCGGCGCCGGCGGCAATGATGGCCAGGAGCAGGATCGAGGTGTTTTCGCTGGCCGGACTCATGACCCGCAACGCCGAGCGCAGCGACAGCGCCATCAGCGCGCCGACCACGAACGAGAGCCCCAGCACCACGCCGACCGGATTGAGCTTCTGCAGCAGCCCCGTGGGCGCATGCTCGATCAGGCTGGCCTGTGCATAGCCGAGCACGAGGGCGTAGAAGGTGTTGAGCGTCGCCAGCGTCATGGCGCGCTCGGTCACCGGGCCCGAGGCCCGGGTGTCCATCACCACCCGGCTCAGAACGGCCGGCGAGGCCACGATCGCCATCAGCGCGATCGGGTTCGCCACCGGGTCCGGGATGCCGAGCCAGTGCAGCGCCCAGAAGACGCCGAAGTAGGTCAGCGTGGCTTCGAGCAGGCTCTGCACCAGCACCATCGGGTTGTGCCGGAACCAGCGCAGCGGCAGCCGGCCGCCGGCCTCGAACAGCACGATCGCCACGCCGAGCTCGAGCAGGAACAGGCTGATGCCCTGCAGCGGCCAGATCGCGCCCTCGAAGCCGGCGAAGCCGACCACGGTGCCGACGATGGAATAGCCGACCACCTTGGGCAGGCCCATGTAGCGCTGCACCAGGTGGCCGGCGGCGGCGGCGGTCGCCAGCAGCAGCGACCACAGCACGGTCGGCAGGCCGGCCGAGGGCCGCACCCACTCCGACCAGAAGCCCAGCAGATCGTAGGGAATGAAAGACGTCATCGATTCAGCTCGTGGGACAGAGCCCCCGCGGAACATCCAGAGCGCGCAAGGCGTTCATGGTTCGAAAGTGAAATGCGTGCTCAGTGCAGCACGCGCGAGGAGGGCATGTCCCCCGCGTCGGCTTCCAGCACCAGCGTGGGGATTGGAACGTCGAAGCGCTCGCCGCGCTCGGTCACGAAGAAGAAGCTGCCATGCATGGTACCGCTGGGCGCCTGCAGCCGGCAGCCGCTGGTGTAGCGAAAGGATTCCCCTGGCGCCAGCAGGGGCTGCTGGCCGATGACGCCGAGGCCGTCGACCTCCTGCGTGTGGCCGGAGGCGTCGGCGAAGACCCAGTGGCGCGCGATCAGCTGCGTCGGCACCTGGCCGTGGTTGGTCACCGTGACCGCGTAGGCAAAGGTATGGACGCGGTCCTCGGGCGAGGACTGGTCTGGCAGGTAGCGAGGTTCGATCTCCACGCTGATCGGAAGGCTGGACATCCCGGTCATGGTACATCGCCCCTACGCCCCTACACCCCGTCACCTCGCGTACTTGCTGTCCGCGCCCGCAAGCCGCCCCCTGCTGCGACAATCCGAGCCCATGAGCAGCCCCTTCCGAATCGCCCCCTCCATCCTCTCGGCCGACTTCGCACGCCTCGGCGACGAGGTGCGCGACGTGATCGCCGCCGGTGCCGACTGGATCCATTTCGACGTCATGGACAACCACTACGTGCCGAATCTGACCTTCGGTCCGATGGTGTGCCAGGCCCTCAAGCCGCATGCCAGGACGCCCGACGGCCGGCCGGTGCCGATCGACGTCCACCTGATGGTCGAACCGGTCGATGCGCTGGCCGCGGCCTTCGCGCAGGCCGGCGCCGACTACATCAGCTTCCATCCGGACGCCTCGCCGCACATGCACCGCAGCGTCCAGGCCATCAAGGCGGCCGGCTGCAAGGCCGGGCTGGTGTTCAACCCGGCCCTCGGCCTGGAGGCGCTGGACTGGGTGATCGACGACATCGACCTGATCCTGATCATGAGCGTGAACCCGGGCTTCGGCGGCCAGAGCTTCATCGATTCGGCGCTGCGCAAGATCGAACTCGCGCGCAAGCGCATCGACGACACCGGCCGCGACATCCGTCTCGAGGTCGACGGCGGCATCAAGGTCGACAACATCGCGCGGGTCGCGAGCGCCGGCGCCGACACCTTCGTGGCAGGCAGCGCGATCTTCAATGCCAAGGACTACGCCGGCGTGGTGGCTGCGATGCGCGAACAACTGGCCACCGCCGTGAAGGCCTGAGCGGGTCGCCGCAGGCCCGATCGATCGCCGGCGAAATGACAGCGCCCCCCGACGTCCTCCGCATCCACGGCTACGCGAGCCTGCAGCCCGGGCCGCGGCTGATGGTGCTGGGCGGCGTGCACGGCAACGAGACCTGCGGCACCGCCGGCATCGAGCGCATCGCGGCCGAACTGGACGCCGGTTCGCTCGCGTTGCTGCGCGGCCAACTCACCCTGGTGCCGATCGCGAATCCGCTGGCGCGGCGGCGGCTGCGCCGCGAAGGCGAGCGCAACCTCAACCGCCTGTTCCGGCCGACCGCGCCTGACACCGAGCCGGCCGACTACGAGGCCCGCATCACCGACCTGCTGTGCCCGCTGCTCGATCGCCACGAGGTGCTGCTCGACCTGCATTCCTTCCAGAGCGAGGGCGAGGCCTTCGCGATGATCGGGCCGCGCGACAACCAGGGCGCGCTCGAGCCTTTCTCGCGCGCCTTCGAGGAAGGGCAGCTTGCCTTGCACCTGGGTACGCCGCGCGTGGTCGAGGGCTGGCTCGACATCTATGCCGCCGGGCTCGCGCAGCGCGCCGGCGSACGGCCGGCCGACGAGGCGGCGCTGGCCTTCGGCTGGGGCACCAACGAATACATGCGAAGCCGCGGCGGCTACGGCGTCACGCTCGAATGCGGCCAGCACGAGGACCCGGCCGCGCCCGAGGTGGCGCATGCGGCGATCCTCGCCACGCTGCGGCTGCTGGGCATGCTGGCCCCCGATCCGCAGCGGCCGCCGCCTTCGCGGCCGTCGCTGCTGCGCCTCGTCAGCGTGACCGATCGGCTGCATGAGGACGACCGCTTCGTTCGCGAATGGGCCACCTTCGATCCCGTGGCGCGCGGCGAGCCGATCGGCGTGCGCGCGGATGGCAGCCTGCTGCGCGCCGAGCGCGACGGTGTCATCGTGTTCCCGAACGCCGAGGCGCTGCCGGACACCGAGTGGTTCTATTTCGCGGTGGAGAGCGAGCGCGACCTGACGCGCAAGCCCTGATCAGCTTCGCTTGGTCGCGATCAGCGGGCGCACGTCCGGTGCGTCGAGCCGCGGCCGGTCGGCCTCGACTTCGGCCAGCGCGGTCACTTCCTGCATGGTCGCCAGGCTGCGCAGCGTGAGCGCCTGGTAGGTGCGCGTGCCCTCGAGCTTCCAGGCCACTTCCTGGTCGCTCAGCTCGCGCAGCACCTTGGCGGGCACGCCGGCGGCGAGCGAGCGGGCCGGGATCTTCCTGCCGGCCGGCACGAAGGCGCAGGCCGCGACGATGGCCGCCTCGCCGATCTCGGCCTCGTCCATCACCACCGCGTTCATCCCCACCAGCGCATCGCGCCGCACCACGCAGCTGTGCAGCACGGCGCCGTGGCCGATGTGGCCGTTCTCGCCGACCACCGTGTCCTGGGCCGGGAAGCCGTGCAGCACGCAGGTGTCCTGCACGTTCGAGCCGCGCTCGAGCACGATGCGGCCGAAGTCGCCGCGCAGCACGGCGCAGGGCCCGACATAGCAGTCCGGTCCGACGATCACGTCGCCGATCAGCACCGCGGTCGGGTGGACGAAGGCGCTCGGGTCGACGACCGGCACCACCCCTTCGATGGAATAACAAGGCAAGGCGATCTCCGTTGGTGTTGGATGGAAACGAGGCTAAGGGTTATCCCTTGGCGATTTTGACTTGCATCAAGCCTTGGTCGATCCTATGATTAACCGACCGGTCAGTCAACGATACCTTTGACGCCGGTCAAGACCCTCGCCCCACGCCAAGACTCAAGACTGGAGACACAGCTTGTCCGATTCACTCGTGCTTGCCGCGCAGCAGGGCCCGGTCCTGACGCTGACGCTGAACCGTCCCGCCGCCCTCAACAGCTTCACCGAAGCCATGCACCAGGCACTGCGCCAGGCGCTCGATGCCGCGGCGGCCAACGCCGAAGTGCGTTGCGTGGTGCTCACGGGCGCGGGCCGCGGCTTCTGTGCCGGGCAGGATCTGGCCGATCCGATGGTCGCGCCCTCGGCGCCCGGCGAGCCGCCCAAGGACCTGGGCCGCACGATCGAGCTGCTCTACAAGCCGCTGGTTCAGCGGCTGCGCTCGCTGCCGGTGCCGGTGATCGCCGCGGTCAACGGCGTGGCGGCCGGCGCGGGCGCCAACCTGGCGCTGAATTGCGACTTCGTGCTGGCCGGGCAATCGGCCAGCTTCATCCAGGCCTTCGCCAAGATCGGCCTCGTGCCCGACACCGGCGGCACCTGGCTGCTGCCGCGCATCGTGGGCCGCGCGCGCGCGCTGGGCCTGGCGATGCTGGGCGACAAGCTGCCCGCGGCCGAGGCCGAGCGCATCGGCCTGATCTGGAAGTGCGTCGATGACACGGCGCTGGCCGACGAGACCTCCAAGCTGGCGCAGCGCCTGGCGGCGATGCCCGTGAAGGCGCTGGCCGAGACGCGCGCCGCGATCGACGGCGCGCAGCACCTCACGCTCGACCAGGCCCTCGACGCCGAAGCCCGGGTGCAGGCGCAGCTCGGGAGCGCCCACGACTACCTCGAAGGCGTCGCTGCCTTCGGCGCCAAGCGCGCCCCCCTCTTCACCGATCGCTGAACAGAACCCACATGTCGAACATTGCCACCGAACCGACGCCCCAGGAAACCGCCGAACTCGTGCGCGAGCGCATGTACGCCAACGACCGCGCGGTCCAGGGCCTGGGCATGGACGTGACCGAAGTCGCGCCGGGACAGGCCACGGTCACGATGACCGTGCGCGGCCACATGCTCAACGGCCACGCCACCTGCCATGGCGGCTTCCTCGCGGCCCTGGCCGACACCGCCTTCGCCTACGCCTGCAATTCCTACAACGAGCTCACGGTGGCCTCGGGCTTCTCGATCGACCTGGTGGCGCCGGCGCGCGAAGGCGACCTGCTCACGGCGCGCAGCATCGAGATGTCGAAGGCGGGCCGGACCGGCGTCTACGACAGCGAGATCACCAACCAGCGCGGCGAGCGCATCGCGATGTTCCGCGGCCGCTCCTACACCATCAAGGGCAAGCCGGCCGTCGCTGACTGAGACCTTGCGGGACAGATCAAGAAACTGCGCAGCGGTTTTTGCTCTGTCCTCAACTGACTGAATGCCAGAGGAGACACGAATGCCCGTCAAGCAACCCGCACCCGGCGACCTGGACGCCATCGAGACCGCCAGCCGCGACCAGATCGAGGCCCTGCAGCTGCAGCGCCTGCGCTGGACCCTGCAGCACGCCTACGACCACGTGCCGCATTACCGCCAGGCCTTCGACGCCAAGGGCGTGCACCCGGCCGACCTCAAGCAGCTGAGCGACCTGGCGAAGTTCCCGTTCACGGCCAAGAAGGACTTGCGCGACAACTACCCCTTCGGCATGTTCGCGGTGCCGCGCCAGCAGGTGGCGCGCATTCATGCGTCCTCGGGCACCACCGGCAAGCCGACGGTGGTGGGCTACACCCGGCAGGACATCGACCACTGGGCCGACCTGGTGGCGCGCTCGATCCGCGCCGCCGGCGGACGGCGCGGCGACATCGTGCACGTGGCCTATGGCTACGGCCTCTTCACCGGCGGCCTCGGCGCCCACTATGGCGCCGAGCGCGCGGGCTGCACCGTGATCCCGATGTCGGGCGGACAGACCGAGAAGCAGGTGCAATTGATCCGGGATTTCCGGCCCGACATCATCATGGTCACGCCGAGCTACATGCAGGTGATCATCGAGGAGTTCGTGCGCCAGGGCATGGATCCGCGCGAGAGCTCGCTGACCGTCGGCATCTTCGGCGCCGAGCCCTGGACCGAAGCCATGCGGCACGAGATCGAGGGCAAGGCCGGCATCGACGCGGTCGACATCTACGGCCTGTCCGAAGTGATGGGCCCGGGCGTGGCCAGCGAATGCGTCGAGACCAAGGACGGCCCGGTGATCTGGGAAGACCATTTCTATCCCGAGATCGTCGACCCCGAGACCGGCGAGGTGCTGCCCGACGGTTCGGAGGGCGAGCTGGTCTTCACCTCGCTCACCAAGGAGGCGCTGCCGATCATCCGCTACCGCACGCGCGACCTCACGCGCCTGTTGCCGCCGACCGCGCGCTCGTTCCGCCGCATGGGCAAGATCGTCGGCCGCTCCGACGACATGCTGATCATCCGCGGCGTCAACGTGTTCCCGACGCAGATCGAGGAGATCGTGCTGCAGCACGCCAAGCTCTCGGGCCAGTACCTCATCAGCGTCAGCCGCGACGGCCTGCTCGACACGGTGGAGGTGAAGTGCGAGCTGCAGCCGCTGGCGATGTCGACCACCGATGCCGCCGAGCGCCGCGAGATCACGGCCTGGCTGCAGCATCGCATCAAGACCCTGGTCGGCATCTCCACCCGGGTGGAAGTGCTGGCCCCCGATTCGATCGAACGCACGCTCACCGGCAAGGCGAAGCGCGTGGTCGATTCCCGACCCAGATAAGCCCCCGCGGCTGAAAGGACAGACCCCATGTACACGCAAGCGATGGACACGGCAGGCAAGGAAGACGACGGCCGCAAGGCGGTGCGTTCGGCCGACGAGATGCAGCTCGAACAGCGCTTCGACGCCCGCATCGACGAAGGCGGCTTCATCGAGGCCAAGGACTGGATGCCCGAGCACTACCGCAAGACGCTGGTGCGTCAGATCAGCCAGCACGCGCATTCCGAGATCGTCGGCATGCTGCCCGAAGGCAACTGGATCACGCGCGCGCCCACGCTCAAGCGCAAGGCGATCCTGCTGGCCAAGGTGCAGGACGAGGCCGGCCACGGCCTCTACCTGTACTCGGCCGCCGAGACGCTCGGCACCTCGCGCGACCAGATGGTCGATGCGCTGCACTCGGGCCGCGCCAAGTACAGCTCGATCTTCAACTACCCCACGCTGACCTGGGCCGACATGGGCACCATCGGCTGGCTGGTCGACGGCGCCGCGATCATGAACCAGGTGCCGATCTGCCGCTGCTCCTACGCGCCGTATGCGCGCGCCATGATCCGCATCTGCCGCGAGGAGAGCTTCCACCAGCGCCAGGGCTTCGAGGCGCTGCTGACCATGATGCAGCAGGGCACCGAGGCGCAGAAGGCGATGGTGCAGGACGCGGTCAACCGCTGGTGGTGGCCCTCGATCATGATGTTCGGCCCGCCGGACGACCAGTCGCCGAACTCGGCGCAGTCGATGCGCTGGGGCATCAAGCGCTTCACCAACGACGATCTTCGCGCCAAGTTCATCGACGCCGCGATCGAGCAGGCCAAGGTGCTCGGCGTGACGCTGCCCGACCCCGACCTGAAGTGGAACGAGGAGCGCCAGCACCATGACCACGGAGCGATCGACTGGAGCGAGTTCTGGCGCGTCATCGGCGGCGACGGCCCCTGCAACCGCGAGCGCCTCGGCGCCCGCGTGAAGGCCTGGGAAGACGGCGCCTGGGTGCGCGATGCCGCGCTCGCCCATGCCGCCAAGCGGGCGCAGCCGACATCGCTCGCGGCCTGAGACGCGCCGGCTACCGAAAACGAATCAAGGAACGACCCCATGACGAACCCCACACCCGCCTCCGCTGCCGAATGGCCTCTCTGGGAGGTCTTCGTGCGCAGCCGCTCGGGCCTCGACCACAAGCACTGCGGCAGCCTGCACGCGGCCGACCCGAAGATGGCGATCCAGATGGCGCGCGACGTCTACACGCGGCGCCAGGAAGGCACCAGCGTCTGGGTGGTGCGCTCCGACCAGATCGTCGCCAGCGACCCGGCCGACAAGGACATGTACTTCGATCCGATGGAGGACAAGGTCTACCGCCACCCGACCTTCTACAAACTCCCGGGATCCGTGGATCACATGTGAGCGCCTGACCATGCAAGCTTCCATCGCCATCGAATCCACGCCCGCCGTGCAGTACCTGCTGCGCCTCGGCGACACCTGCCTGATCCTCGGCCAGCGCATCGCCGAGTGGTCCGGCCACGCGCCGATCCTCGAGGAAGACATCGCCATGTCGAACATGGCGCTCGACCTGATCGGCCAGGCCCGTGCCGTGCTGACGCACGCGGGCCGCATCGAGGGACGGGGCCACGACGAGGACCAGCTGGCCTTCCTGCGCGACGAGAAGGACTACCTCAACCTCACGCTGGTCGAGCTGCCGCGCGGCGACTTCGCCTTCACGGTGCTGCGCAACGCGATGGTCGCGACGCTGATGAAGCTGCTGTGGGAGCGGCTGCGCGACTCCGCCGACACCGAACTCGCGGGCATCGCCGGCAAGGCGGTCAAGGAGGCGCGCTACCACCAGCAGCATGCGGCCGACTGGGTGGTGCGCCTGGGCGACGGCACCGAGGAATCGCGTCGGCGCATCGAGCGCGCGCTCGAAGACCTCTGGCGCTATGTGCCCGAGATGTTCGAGTCGGACGCGGTCGACGAAGCCGCGGCCTCTGAAGGGCTGGGCCCGCGCTGGTCGGAGCTGCAGGCGCCGTGGCTGGCCGAGATGCGCACGATCCTCGGCGAAGCGGCACTGGCCGAACCCAAGGAAGCGGCTTTTCGCAGCACCGGCAAGCGCGGCGTGCACAGCGAGCACATGGGATACATCCTGGCGGAAATGCAGCACCTGCAGCGCACCTTCCCCGGAGGCGTGTGGTGACTTCGCCCGTCGCAGCCGACACCCGCCGCGCGCAGGCGTGGGATGTGCTCGGCACCGTGCTCGACCCCGAGGTGCCCGCGTTGTCGGTGCGCGACCTGGGCATCGTTCGCGACGTGGTCGAACACGGCGAGGCACTGGAGATTGTGCTGACGCCGACCTACTCCGGCTGCCCCGCGACCGAGGTGATCGAGCACGACGTGCTGGCGGCGATCGACAAGGCCGGACTCGGCCCGGCCTACGTCACGCTGCAGCGCGCACCGGCCTGGACCACCGACTGGATCAGCGCCGAGGGCAAGCGCAAGCTGACCGACTACGGCATCGCGCCGCCCGGACCGGCGTCACCCGACGGCACGGTGCCGATCCGCTTCTTCGGCCGCAGGGTCGATGCGATCGCCTGCCCGCGCTGCGGCAGCAGCAACACGGAGCGGCTGTCGGCCTTCGGCTCGACCGCCTGCAAGGCGATGTACCGCTGCGTGAGCTGCCGCGAACCCTTCGAACATTTCAAACCGATCTGACGGGCCTCCCATGAGTGTCATCTTTCATCCCTTGCGCGTGCGTGCCGTCGAGCCCGACACCGACGAAGCCGTCATCGTCTCCTTCGACGTTCCCGCCGACCTGCGCGAGGCCTTCGGCTTCACCCAGGGCCAGTACCTCACGCTGCGCAAGGACATCGAGGGACAGGACCTGCGCCGCTCGTACTCGATCTGCGCCGGCGTCGACGACGGCGAGCTGCGCGTCGGCGTGCGCAAGGTCAAGGGCGGCACCTTCTCGAACTGGATCAACGAGAAGCTGCAGCCGGGCGACACCATCAGCGTGATGGCGCCGCAGGGCCGCTTCTTCGTGCCGATCGAGCCCGAGGCGCGGCGCCAGCATGTGGGCATCGTCGGCGGCAGCGGCATCACGCCGATCCTGTCGATCATGAAGACCGTGCTGGCGCGCGAGCCGCAGTCGAGCTTCACGCTGATCTACGGCAACCGCAAGCTGCAGTCCACGATGTTCAAGGAAGAACTCGAGGACCTCAAGAACCGCTACATGACGCGGCTGGTGCTGCACCACGTGTTCTCGGGCGAGCCGACCGACGCGCCGCTCCACATGGGCCGCATGGACCGCGCCAAGCTCGGCGAGTTCCTGGCGAGCGTGGTGCCGGCAGGCAGCATCGACCATGCCTACATCTGCGGCCCGTTCCAAATGAACGACGAGGCCGAGGCCGCGCTGCTGGCCGCCGGCGTGCCCGAGGAACGCATCCACATCGAGCGCTTCGGCGTCGCCGCGCCCGAAGGCGCGCCGGTCGGCGCGGTGATCCACGAGGCCCGGCCCGGCGATGCCGAGGTGGCGAAGATCGTCATCGTGCGCGACGGCCTGCAGCGCGAGATCGAGTTCCGAAAGGACCAGCCCAGCATCCTCGACTGCGCCTCGGCGGCCGGCATGGAGGTGCCTTTCTCGTGCACCTCGGGCGTCTGCGGCACCTGCCGTGCCAAGGTCATGGAAGGCAAGGTCCGCATGGAGCGAAACTTCGCGCTCGACAAGAATGAGCTCGCGGCCGGCTTCGTGCTGACCTGCCAGGCCCACCCGCTGACCGAGCGCGTGGTGCTCTCGTTCGACGAACGCTAGAGCCATGAAACACCCCCCGATGCACCTGCGGTGCCTCCCCCCTCAAGGGGGGCGATACCGGCGGCCTGGCAAAGCCAGTTCCGCGGTATCCCTGGCATTTGGCTGCGCCGATTTCATGCGTCGCGGGCCACGCGGTCGCGTGGTGGAGCACTGACATGGCCCGCGGACGTTCTGCCGGATACGACGACCAGCGCGACATGATCCTCGCGCATGCCGCGCTGCTGTTCGCCAACCGCGGCTACTCGGCCACCTCGATGAACCAGGTGGCCGAGGCCTGCGGTTTCTCGAAGGCGCTGCTTTATCACTACTACCGCGACAAGTACAGCCTCTTGGTCAGCATCGCTGAGAACCACGTGTCGCGCCTCGAGGACCTGGTGAGCGACGTCGAGCGGCAGGGCCTGGCGCCCGAGGCCCGCCTGCGCGAACTGATCCGCCGCTTCGTCGAGGAATACGCCGGCGCCAAGCATGCGCACCGCGTGCTGACCGAGGACGTCAAGTTCCTCGAGGAAGCCGACCGCCAGCGCGTGCTCGACACCCAGCGCACGGTGGTCGCCGGCTTCGCGCGCGTGGTGGCCGAATTGCGGCCCGACCTGCAGGAGGCCGCGCTCGCCAAGCCGCTGACCATGCTGCTGTTCGGCATGATCAACTGGATGTTCATCTGGATGCGCCCCGACGGCGAGCTTGACTACGATTCGATGGCGCCGGTGGTGGCCGACCTGTTCCTCGGCGGCCTGCCGGCGGTGCAGCTGCCGGTGCGCGTGGCCGCGGTCGACGGCTGAAGCCCCGGCACTTCGCGCCGGTATTCCCCCTTATCCTCAACCCCCTCGAAAAACCGGAGACAACCCGAATGAAACTTCTCAAACCCATTGCCCTCGCAGCGCTGCTGCTGGCCTCGGCGCTGGCCCAGGCCGACATCAACGTCGGCGTCACCGTGTCGGCCACCGGCCCGGCCGCATCGCTCGGCATCCCCGAGAAGAACACGATCGCGCTGATGCCCAAGACCATCGGCGGCCAGAAGATCAACTACATCGTGCTCGATGACGCCAGCGACACCACGGCCGCGGTCAACAACACGCGCAAGCTGATCTCCGAGAACAAGGTCGACGTGATCCTCGGCTCGACCACCACGCCCAACTCGCTGGCGATGATCGACGTCGCCGCCGAAAGCCAGACGCCCATGATCTCGATGGCCGCCTCGGCGCGCATCATCGAGCCGATGGACGCCAAGAAGCGCTGGGTCTTCAAGACGCCGCAGAACGACATCATGATGTCGCTCGCGATCGCCGAGCACATGGCCGCCAGCGGCGTCAAGACGGTGGGCTTCGTCGGCTTCTCCGACGCCTACGGCGAAGGCTGGTTCCAGGAGTTCACCAAGGCGGCCGACCTGAAGAAGCTCAAGATCGTCGCCAACGAGCGCTATGCGCGCACCGACACCTCGGTCACGGGCCAGACGCTCAAGCTGATGTCGGCCAAGCCCGATGCGGTGCTGGTCGCCGGTTCCGGCACGCCTGCGGCGCTGCCGCAGAAGAGCCTCAAGGAGCGCGGCTACACGGGCAAGGTCTACCAGACCCACGGCGTTGCCAACGCCGACTTCCTGCGCGTCGGCGGCAAGGACGTCGAGGGCACGCTGCTGCCGGCCGGGCCGGTCCTGGTCGCCGACCAGTTGCCCGCGGGCAACCCGGTGAAGAAGTCGGCGCTGACCTATGTGGCCGCCTACGAGGCCGCCAACGGCAAGGGCACGGTGTCGACCTTCGGCGCGCATGCCTGGGACACCGGCCTGCTGATGGCCGCCGCGGTTCCGGTCGCGCTCAAGAAGGCGCAGCCCGGCACGCCCGAGTTCCGCGCCGCGTTGCGTGATGCGCTCGAGCAGGTCAAGGAGCTGCCCGGCGCGCATGGCGTCTTCAACATGACGGCCAACGACCACCTGGGTCTCGACCAGCGCGCGCGCGTGATGGTCAAGATCGAGAACGGCGCCTGGAAGTACATCCCTCCGAATCCTTGACCCACCCCCGATGCCGGCTCACTTCGTGTAGCCGGCCTCCCCCTCAAGGGGGCAACACCAGCGGCCTGGCAAAGCCAGTTCCGCGGTGTTTCCCGAACAGCCTTCACTTCGCTTGGCCTGAAGCCGCGCTTTAGAAAGCTCAAATGGATTTGCAGATCGCCCTCTTGCTGGGGCAGGACGGCATCGTCAACGGCGCGGTCTACGGACTGATGGCCCTGGCCCTGGTGCTGGTGTTTTCCGTCACGCGGGTGATCTTCATCCCGCAGGGCGAACTGGTCGCGTTCGGCGCGCTGTCGATGGCGGCGCTGACGGCCGGGCGCGTGCCGGCCACGCTGTGGCTGCTGGTCGCGCTGGCGGCGACGACGCTGGTGGTCGAGGCCTGGCGCTGGAAGCGCGGCGCCACGGTCGAGTGGAAGTCCACGCTGGTCTGGACGCTGTTCTTCCCCGCACTGGCCGCCGGCCTGGTGCTGGTCCTGCGCCCGGATTCGCTCGCGCTGCAGGCGGTCACGACGCTCTTTCTCATCACGCCGCTCGGCCCGCTGCTGTACCGGCTGACCTATCGCCCGCTGGCGCACGCGAGCGTGCTGATCCTGCTGATCGTCTCGGTGGCGCTGCATGGCGTGCTGGTCGGCCTCGGCCTCCTCTTTTTCGGCGCCGAAGGCTCGCGCACGCCGGCCTTCTCGGAAGCGCGCTTCGACCTCGGCGGCGTGCCGATCACCGGCCAGTCGCTGGTGGTGGTGGGCGTCGCTTTCGTACTGGTGGTCCTGATGTTCCTGTTCTTCGAGCGCTCGATCGTCGGCAAGGCGCTGCGCGCCACCGCGATGAACCGCGTCGGCGCGCGGCTGATGGGCATCCCGACCGACCTGTCGGGCGACCTGAGCTTCGCACTCGCGGCGCTGATCGGCGCGGTCTCGGGCCTGCTGATCGCGCCGCTGACCACCGTCTACTACGACACCGGCTTCCTGATCGGCCTCAAGGGCTTCGTCGCCGCGATCGTCGGCGGGCTCGCCAGCTACCCGATCGCGCTGATCGGTGCACTGCTGGTGGGCCAGCTCGAGGCCTTCTCCTCGTTCTGGGCCAGCGCCTTCAAGGAAGTGCTGGTGTTCACCCTGATCATTCCCGTCCTGTGGTGGCGGTCGCTGCGCAGCCGTCACGTGGAGGATGAAGAATGACCCGGCGTCATCTCACTCTGCTGTGCATTGCCGCGCTGGCGCTCAGCTGGCCCTGGCTGCCCGAGTTCACGGTCACGCTGTTCAGCTACATCGCGCTCTATTCACTGGTCGCGGCCGGGCTCGTGATGCTCACCGGCGTCGGCGGCATGACCTCCTTCGGCCAGGCGGCCTTTGTCGCCATCGGCGCCTACGCGACCGCCTGGGTCTGCACCTCGCCGGCGGCCACCGCGGCGCTCGGCGGCCTGGTGCCGCCCGCGCTGCTGCCCTGGGTCGGGCTGCTGTTCGGGCTGGTGCTGACCTTCGCCG
This sequence comes from Variovorax sp. P2_H12, assembly GCF_056403395.1. Lineage (NCBI taxonomy): Bacteria > Pseudomonadati > Pseudomonadota > Betaproteobacteria > Burkholderiales > Comamonadaceae > Variovorax > Variovorax sp. P2_H12. The sequence continues at coordinate 30,514 of NZ_JBFUFO010000052.1, forward strand.
TGGCCTGGGGGCTGGGCGCGATCACCTTGAAGCTCTCGGGCCACTACCTGCCCTTGTGCACGATCGCCTGGGGCCTGAGCCTTTACTTCCTGTTCGGAAACCTGGAGTTCCTCGGTGGGCAGACCGGCATCACGGGCGTGCCGGCGCTCACGATCGGCGGCCTCTCGCTGGCATCGCCGCGCGCGCTGGGGCCCCTGATCTGGGCCGTGCTGCTGCTCGCCCTCTGGGCGCTGCACAACCTGCTCGACTCGCGCGAGGGTCGGGCCGTCCGCGCGCTCAAGTCGGGCCGCGTGATGGCCGAGTCGATGGGTGTCGACACGGCGCGCTACCGGGTCAAGGTGTTCGTGCTCGCCGCGCTGCTTGCGGCGGTGTCGGGCTGGCTCTACGCGCACATGCAGCGCTTCGTGAATCCGACGCCCTTCAACATCAACATCGGCATCGAGTACCTGTTCATGGCGGTGGTGGGCGGATCGGGCCACCTGTGGGGCGCGGTGCTCGGCGCGACGCTGATCACGCTGGTCAAGGAGCAACTGCAGGACATCCTGCCCAAGCTTTTGGGCGCCAGCGGCAACTTCGAGGTGATCGTGTTCGGCCTCCTGATGCTGTTCGTGCTGCAGCGTTTCGCCGAAGGCCTGTGGCCGACGCTGGCGCGCGTGACGGGGCGCTTCCTGAAGCCGACCCCCGTCAAGCCGGCCAAAGGCCTGGCGACCCTCGCGAGCCGCGAACTGCCGCCCGCCGGCGAGCTGCTGCTCGAGGCCGACCGCGTGACCAAGCGCTTCGGCGGCCTGGTCGCCAACAATGCGGTCGCGATGACGCTCAAGGCCGGCGAGGTGCATGCGCTGATCGGCCCGAATGGCGCCGGCAAGAGCACCTTCTTCAACATGATCTCGGGCGTCGACGACCCGACCGAGGGGGAAGTCCGCCTGCTGGGCGCTGCCATGACCGGCAAGCCCTCGCGCGACTTCGCGGCCCGCGGCCTGGGGCGCACCTTCCAGCACGTGCGGCTGCTCGGCACGCGCAGCGTGCTCGAGAACGTGGCGCTCGGCGCGCATCGGCGCGGGCACCGGGGCTGGATCGCCTCGATGCTGCGGCTCGACCGCGCCGAGGAGGCGGCGCTGCTGGCCGAAGCCAGGCGGCAGATCGAGCGCTGCGGCCTCGGCGCGCATGCCGATGCGCCGGCCGCTTCGCTGGCACTGGGCCAGCAGCGCGTGGTCGAGATCGCGCGCGCGCTGGCGGGCCAGCCGGCTGCGCTGCTGCTCGACGAGCCGGCCGCCGGCCTGCGCCACCTCGAGAAGCAGGCGCTGGCCGATCTGCTCGCGCAGTTGCGCGCCGAAGGCCTGGGCATCCTGGTGGTCGAGCACGACATGGAATTCGTCATGAATCTGGCCGACCGCATCACGGTGCTGGAGTTCGGCGCCGTCATCGCCGAGGGCACGCCGGCCCAGGTGCAATCCAACCCCCGTGTGCTGGACGCCTACCTGGGCGGCAGCGACGACGAACCGATCGCGGTGGCCGCATGACGAATCCACTTTTCGAGTTGCAGGACTTCAGCGTCGCCTACGGTGCGGTCGAGGCGGTGCACCGCGTCGCGCTGCGCGTCGACGAAGGCGAGATCGTCACCGTCATCGGCCCCAACGGCGCCGGCAAGACCACGCTGCTGTGCGCCGCGATGGGCCTGCTGCCTTCCAGCGGCAGCCTGACCCTCGCGGGCGAGCGCATCGCCAGGCCCAGCGTCGAGGCGATGGTCGCGCGCGGCGTGGCGCTGGTGCCCGAGCGGCGCGAGCTGTTCGGCGAGATGCCGGTCGAGGACAACCTGCTGCTCGGCGGCTTCTACCGCTGGCGCACCGGCCGCCGCGACCAGAAGGAGCGCATGGAGGAGGTCTTCGCGATCTTCCCGCGCCTGAAGGAGCGCCGCGCGCAGCTCGCCAACACGCTGTCGGGCGGCGAGCGCCAGATGCTGGCCATCGGCCGCGCGCTGATGGCGCGGCCGCGCCTGCTGATGCTCGACGAGCCCTCGCTCGGCCTGGCACCGCTGATCGTGCGCGAGGTGCTGCACGTGGTGTCCTCGCTGCGCGCGCACGGCGTCTCGGTGCTGCTGGTGGAGCAGAACGCGCGCGCCGCCCTGCAGGTCGCCGACCGCGGCTATGTGCTGGAAACCGGCGCGGTCGCGCTCACCGGCCCGGCGCAGGATCTGCTGCACGACCGCCGGATCATCGACACCTACCTCGGTCTCGGCAACAAGAACGCCGCGGTCGCCGTGACCGCCTAACCCAACCCTTCCGGGAGAACCCCATGACCCAGATCCTTCAGAGCTTCATCGGCGGCCGCTGGCTCGGTACGCAGGGCGCGCAAGTGCTGCGCAGCGCCATCAATGGCCGCGCCGTGGCGAGCACCCATGCCGAGGCCATCGACTTCGGCGAGGCGCTGAACCACGCCCGCACGGTCGGCCTGACGAACCTGCTGGCGATGGATTTCCAGCAGCGCGCGCAGCGCCTGCGCGCCATCGCCAAGTACCTCGCCGAGCACAAGGAAGAGCTCTACGCGATCTCGGTCCACACCGGCGCCACGCGCGCCGACAGCTGGGTCGACATCGAGGGCGGCGCCGGCACGCTGGCGGCGTATGCCGGCATCGGCGGCAACGAACTGCCCTCGGGCAACCTGGTGCACGAAGGCCCGGCGATGCCGCTGGGCAAGAAGGGCGGCTTCGCGGGCACCCACATCCTGGTGCCGCGCCGCGGCGTCGCGGTGCACATCAACGCCTTCAACTTCCCGGTCTGGGGCCTGCTCGAGAAATGGGCGCCGAGCTTCCTCGCGGGCATGCCCTGCATCGGCAAGCCGGCCACCTCGACCAGCTACCTGACCGAAGCGCTGGTGCGCCTCATGCATCGCTCGGGCCTGCTGCCCGAGGGCAGCCTGCAGCTGGTGATCGGCAGCACCGGCGACCTGCTCGACCGGCTCGACGGCAGCGATGTCGTGACGTTCACGGGCTCGGCCGACACCGCCGCCAAGCTGCGCGTGCACCCGAACATCGTGCGCCAGTCGATTCCCTTCAACGCCGAGGCCGACTCGCTGAACTGCGCGATCCTGGCGCCGGACGTTTCGCCCGACGACGAGGAGTTCGATCTCTTCGTGAAGGAGGTGGCGCGCGAGATGACGGTCAAGTCGGGCCAGAAGTGCACCGCGATCCGGCGCGCCATCGTGCCGCGCCAGCACCTCGATGCGGTGTCCGAGAAGCTGCGCGCGCGGCTCGCCAAGACGGTGGTCGGCGACCCGGCGCGCGAAGACGTACGCATGGGCGCGCTGGCCTCGCACGCCCAGCAGGCCGACGTGGCCGAGCGCGTGCGGCTGCTGATGCAGGGCGCCGAGCTGGTCTACGGCGAGCGCGACGGCTTCGCGCCGCAGGGCGAGGGCGTGGCCGAAGGCGCGTTCTTCGCGCCGACCCTGCTGCTGGCGCGCGACCCGCTCGGCAATGACGCGGTGCACGACATCGAGGCCTTCGGCCCGGTCAGCACGCTGATGGCTTACGACGGCCTCGACGAGGCGCTGGCGCTGGCCGCGCGCGGCCGCGGCAGTCTGGTCGGCACGCTGGTCACCAAAGACCCGGCGACGGCGGCCAGGGTGATCCCGGTCGCCGCGGCGCACCACGGCCGCATGCTGGTGCTGGACCGCGAGGCCGCCGCCGAATCGACCGGCCATGGCTCGCCGCTGCCCTTCCTCAAGCACGGCGGCCCGGGCCGTGCGGGCGGTGGCGAGGAGCTCGGCGGCCTGCGTGCCGTCAAGCACTACCTGCAGCGCGCGGCGCTGCAGGGCTCGCCCAGCATGATCGCGGCCGTCACCGGCGAGTACATGCGCGGCGCCAGGCTCAACGAATCCGAGCTGCACCCGTTCCGCAAGCACTTCGAGGACCTGGCCATCGGCGACTCGCTGCTGACCCACCGCCGCACCGTCGGCGAGGCCGACATCGTGGCCTTCGGCGGCATCTCGGGCGACTATTTCTACATGCACTTCGACGAGATCGCGGCCAAGGAAAGCCCGTTCGGCAAGCGCATCGCGCACGGCTACTTCGTGCTGTCGGCGGCGGCCGGGCTGTTCGTCTCGCCGGCGCCCGGACCGGTGCTGGCGAACTACGGCCTCGACACACTGCGCTTCGTCAAGCCCGTGGGCATCGGCGACACGATCCGCGCCCGGCTCACCTGCAAGCGCAAGATCGACCGCCAGAAGAAGGATGCCAACGGCGTCGGCCAGGGCGTGGTCGCCTGGGATGTCGAGGTGACCAACCAGGATGGCGATCTGGTCGCGAGCTACGACATCTTGACACTCGTGGCCAAGAAGGGGTGACTCGCCCCCAGGTTGTCCCGCACTTCGTGTCGGGACGCCCACCCCCTGCCGGGGGCAACACCAGCGGCCCGGCAAAGCCGGTTCCGCGGTGTTTCACGAACAGGCCTCGCTTCGCGGGCCGCGTCCTGAAGCCACGCTCGGCCGCTCTTTCTTACAGCGGCGGGCGCGACCCGCATTAGGATTCGTGGCTGGAGGATATCCATGCCCGCAGCCTCCCGAGCGCGCGAAGCCCTGGCGCCGTACCACGGCAAGCGCGATTTCAAGAAGACGCCCGAACCCCGCACCGGCGGCAAGCCGGCCCAGGGCGTGCTGTCCTTCGTCGTGCAGAAGCACCACGCGAGCCATCTGCACTACGACTTCCGGCTCGAACTCGACGGCACGCTGAAGAGCTGGGCGGTGCCCAAGGGCCCCTGCCTGGACCCCACGGTCAAGCGCATGGCGGTGCAGGTGGAGGACCATCCGATCGCCTATGGCGACTTCGAAGGCACCATCCCGCCGAAGCAGTACGGCGCCGGGACCGTGATCGTCTGGGACCGCGGCGAGTGGTCGCCCGAGGGCGATCCGCGCCAGGCGCTGGCGGAGGGCCAGCTCAAGTTCTCCCTGCGCGGCGGCAAGCTGCGCGGCCGCTGGGCGCTGGTGCGCATGCGCGGCGAGGGCGAGAAGCAGACGCCCTGGCTGCTGATCAAGGAAAGGGACGCCGAGGCGCGACCGCTGGCGGACTACGACGTGGTCGAGGCCGAGCCCGACAGCGTGCTGAGCGGCCGCGGCGTTGATGACCCGGCGCCGCGCGCGGCCCTTGCCGCGACGACGAAGAGCCCCGCGAAGCATGCGGGCCGCAAGGCCGCCTTGCCGGCAGCGCTCGCACCGCAGCTGGCGACCCTGGCCGCCGCAGCGCCCGCCACGCCCGGCGAATGGCTCTACGAACTCAAGTTCGACGGCTACCGCCTGCTGACGCGCATCGATGGCGGCAAGGTGCAATGCATCACGCGCAACGGCCACGACTGGACCGCGAAGCTGCCGGTGCTGGCGAAGGCGCTCGCGCGGCTCAAGACGCGTTCGGCCTGGCTCGATGGCGAGATCGTGGTCGAGGGCGACCACGGGGCACCCGACTTTCAGCTGCTGCAGAACGCCTTCGACCGCGGCGCCACCTCGGCCATCGTCTACTGGCTGTTCGACGCGCCCTTCCTCGACGGCCTCGACCTGCGCGCGCTGCCGGTCGAGGAGCGGCGCGCGCGGCTCGCGCGCCTGCTGGGCAGCGAGCCACCGGCGCCGCTGCGGTTCAGCGAGGCTTTCGAGGCGGCACCGCGCGACCTGCTGGCGGCGTCGGCCAGGCTGGGCTTCGAGGGCATCGTCGGCAAGCGCAAGGGCTCGGGCTACGTCTCGCGCCGATCCTCCGACTGGATCAAGCTCAAGAACCAGCACCGGCAGGAGTTCGTCATCGGCGGCTACACCGCGCCCCAGGGTGCGCGCTCGGGCTTCGGTTCGCTGCTGCTCGGCGTGCATGACGACGAGGGCCGGCTGGCCTATTGCGGCAACGTCGGTACCGGCTTCGACGAAAGCCGGCTCGCCGACATCAAGGCCCGGCTCGACAAGCAAGCCAGCGACACGTGCCCGTTCAGCGAGAGGCCGGCCGGCGCCAAGGCGCAATGGGTCAAGCCGGTGCTGGTCTGCGAGGTGTCCTTCGGCGAGTGGACCCGCGAGGGCCGGATCCGCCACTCGGTGTTCCAGGGCCTGCGCAGCGACAAGCCGGCGGCGCAGATCCGGCGCGAGCGCGCCGAGCCGCCCGAAGCGGCGCCGGCMGGCGCCGACGCCGGGAAAGGAGCAAGGAAGTCCATGGACCTGCGCATCACCCACGCCGAGCGCGTGATCGACAAGAAGAGCGGCATCACCAAGGGCGAACTGGTGGCCTTCTACGACCAGGTGGCCGAAGCGATGCTGCCGCACCTCAAGGGCCGACCGGTGGCGCTGGTGCGTGCGCCCGAAGGCATCGGCGGCGAGCTGTTCTTCCAGAAGCATGCGCAGCAGGGCGAGATGCCGGGCGTGAAGCTGCTCGACCCCTCGCTCGACCGCGACCACGAGCCTCTGCTGCAGATCGACACCGCGCGCGGCCTGCTGTCGGCGGCGCAGATGAACGTGATCGAGTTCCACACCTGGAACGCCACCTCGAAGGCTATCGACACGCCCGACCGCATGACCTTCGACCTCGACCCGGGCGAGGGCGTGCCCTGGGAGCGGATGCTGGAGGCCGCCATGCTGGTGCGGACGCTGCTCACCGAGCTGGGCCTGCCGGCCTTCCTGAAGACCAGCGGGGGCAAGGGACTGCATGTGCTGGTGCCGATCAAGCGGCACTACGGATGGGACGCCGTGAAGGGTTTCTCGCAGGCGGTCGTGCAGCATCTGGCCAGCACGATTCCCGAGCGCTTCGTCGCCAGGAGCGGGCCGCGCAACCGGGTCGGCAAGATCTTCGTCGACTACCTGCGCAACGGCTTCGGCGCCACGACGGTGAGCGCCTGGTCGGCACGGTCGCGCCCGGGGCTCGGTGTCTCGGTGCCGCTGGCGTGGGACGAGCTTCCCGAGCTCACGAGCGCCGCGCAGTGGACCGTGCGGAACATCGCGCACCGCCTTCCCTCCGGCAATCGGCCCTGGGCCGAGATGGAGAAGAGCCGCAAGGCCCTCGGTGCGGCCATGAAGACGCTGGGCTACGCGCCGCAGAGAGAGCGAGAGGAACCATGACACCCGACGCACCACTGCTCGCCAGCCAGCTCATCGTGCGGGCCTGCCTGTTCCTGGTGGCCGCGATCGCCCTGTTCGGCGGTGCCCTTCAGATGTTCCTGGGGCAGCCGGACACCAGCGCGCGCCTGGACAATGTCCACCGCTTCATGGCGGGTGTCTACTTCTCGGTGGGCGTGATCTGCTTCTGGGCCGCGGTCACCGTCCGGGAGCAGGGCGTGCTGGTCTATCTGCTGGCCCTGGGCGTGCTTCTCGCGGGCATCGGCAGGCTGGTGTCCATGGCCAAGGTGGGTCTGCCCGAGCCCCGTTCCGTCTGGCTGGCCTACCTGGTTCCCGAACTGGTTCTTCCGTTCGTGATGGCGGCGGCGCACTACGCGGGCCGTTGAAGATCGAAGCCTTCAGGCGATATGCTCGATGCAACCTTCGCTCCTCATCTCCCCGTGAAAGCATCCGTATTCATTGCCGCGAGCATCGACGGATTCATCGCGCGACCCAACGGCGACCTCGACTGGCTGCCCATGGAAAAGGACGTCGATGGGGGTGACTTCGGCTACCAGGCGTTCCTGGATTCGGTCGATACGGTCGTCATGGGCCGGCACACCTACGAGAAGGTCCTGGGTTTCGAAGGCGATTGGCCGTTCGGCGGCAAGCGCGTGGTGGTCCTGAGCACCCGAAGCGCGAACATCCCGGCCAGGCTCGCAGGCCAGGTCGCGTGGATGGAGGGCCCACCGCATCGGATCCTGGAGCAGATCGGCGCCGAAGGCGCCAGGCACCTGTACATCGATGGCGGACGGACCATCCAGGCGTTCCTGCAGGCCCGCCTGATCCACCGACTCATCGTCACGCGAATCCCGGTCCTTCTGGGCAGCGGCATTCCTCTGTTCGGCCCGTTGGAGAGCGACCTCCCTCTGCGGCACCTGCGCACCGCGGCGTACGCGAACGGCATGGTCCAGAGCGAGTACGCGATCTGAGGCCGGCCCACCACGGCCCACGCGGCCGCCGCTGGCGTACGGTCGACAGCACCGTGGCCGGGTTTGCGCTACCAACTCACACGCAGGCCGATCGTGCCCTGCACCGACGACTTCACCTGGGCGTCGCCGCCGGTGCTGAACAAGTGCCCGACTTCGCCATACAACGTGGTGACGGTTGTCAGCGCCAGCGAGAAGCCGCCCGCCACTTCCGCCGAGGTGTAGCCGCTCGCGCTGGCGATGCGGGTGCTGGCGGCGGGGCCGATGAAAGTCACCACGTCGGCGCCCGAACTCGCGCTATAGACGTTGACACGTACATAAGGCTGCAGCCGCCCCGCCCCGGTGGCCATGTCGCCCTTGATGCGCACACCCAGGCGGCCGATCCAGCCGCCTTCGGCGTCTTGATGGACGCGCGCGCCGAGGGTCCACACATCGTCGAAACTTGTCTTCTGGCGGACAAGCTGTGCCTGCGGCTCGATGGTCCAGTCCTCGGCCAGGGCGAAGGACTTGCCGGTTTCGATCGATGCCGTGAAGCTGCGCGCCTTGCCCGATGTCGTGAGACTGCCGTCGGGCCGTACGTCGTAGCGGTGGCTGCCCGCTTGCAGCACGGCGTCGGCATACCAGCCGCTTGCATCCTTCCAGGTCGCATAGCCGCCGAGGTAGCTCGATTGCAGATCGGTGTTGCCGACCCGGCCGAAGGTGCCGCGCGCGTTGCCGCTCACGTCGGCGCCCCCGTCCAGCGCGCCGGCAAAGATGCCGACGCGCCAGTCGTTGCTGGCCAGCAGGTCGGTGCCGGCCTGCAGGCCGCTCAGGTGCCCCTGGCTGTGCGGGGCGGCGCTGCCGTCCTGGCTGATGTCGAGGTCGGTGTAGATGGCTCGCGCCCAGGCCTCGCGGCCGGCACTCGTATCACCGACGCGGCGGTGCAGGTTGCCGAGCATCGCGAGATCGCCCTGGCGAACTTGTGCCGGCAGGGCGGCGAAGATCGGCATTTCGTTTCGGTATTCGGGCGCGACCGGGGCGGGCGCGACGACGTTCTGTTCGGACTGTGCCGTCGCCGACGTGTCCTCCACGGTTTTCGTCTCGGAGCTCTTGGCGCCCGCTTCCGCGCCCGCGGCGGCCGCCGTCGCTGGGGCCGCTGCCGCAGATGAGGCTGCAGGAGTCGCGGGAGCAGGAGCAGGAGCAGGAGCAGGAGCAGGGGCCGGGGCCGGGGCCGGGGCGGGAGCGGGAGCGGGAGCGGGAGCGGGAGCCGGAGCCGGAGCCGGAGCCGGAGCCGGAGCCGGAGCCGGAGCGGGAGCCGGAGCCGGAGCCGGAGCCGGAGCCGGAGCCGGAGCAGGGGCAGGGGCAGGAGCAGGAGCAGGGGCCGGGGCCGGAGCAGGGGCCGGGGCCGGAGCAGGAGCAGGAGCAGGAGCAGGAGCAGGAGCAGGAGCAGGAGCAGGGGC
>NZ_JBFUFO010000053.1:0-39703 GCF_056403395.1 Variovorax sp. P2_H12
AACTTCTCCCGCCGCGTGCGCTTCTTCTTCAATGCGTACTCGGCGCTGGCAAAGCTGCGTTGGTTCATCTCGATGGTGCTGTGACTTGCGATGCCTTCACGCATGCACGGGCCGTGCCCGCCGCGACCTATTGATCAGCATTTCCCTAGCCCGTTCCCTCAGGGGCGCCGCCGCGGCGCATTTCGCTCACCAGGTCACAGACTCTGGTGACCATGCAGCAAGATCCAATGCCAATGTTCCGTACGTATCGATTTTCAACAGGGGGACGAGGGAACCGGTCCGCCTCCGCACAGCCACGACTGGGACGAGTCCTGCTACGTACTCGACAGCGAGATCAGCTTTCTCTGCGACGGTCGCGCCCACGCCTGTCATTCTGGAACGCTCGTGCATGTAGCGCGGAACTGTGCACGGCTTTCAGTACGGCAAGGGTGGTGGTCGGATGCTTGAGATCACCGGGCAGAACCTGGATGGCCGCAACTGGCCTCGCAGTCTTGTCGGGACGCTGCAGGGGCTGCAGAGTTTCGGCTGATGAGCGCAAGGTGCTTCAGAGTTCGCTCGAAAAATGGTCTGTAGCGCGCACTTCAACGCATATTCCAGCCATAGGTCACTGACCCGTAGGATTGCTGTTGATGGTTCGACTGGACCAGTGGATTCGCGCTCTGCAGCGAGAAGCTCAGCGACGAATGCTGCCAGCCGTATGCGATGCCCGCCACCGCGACGAAACGCAACTTGCGCAACTGCGCCGTTGCGCCGGAGGGAACGTCGTCGCTGATGCCCACATGGTTGAAGAGGTGATCGGCGGAGAGTCCGGCATAGGTAAACCAGCCGCGGCCGATCACGAAGGGATCGGCGCTGTGCGTCATGACCCGCGGGACGGTCGGAAAGCTGCGCTCCAATCCCACACCGTAGCGCAGCATCAAGGTGCCGCCGAGGGAGGTTTCGAGGTTGCCAAGGGCGCCACCGGCCAGCGCGACGAAGTCGCCGTTGGCCTTGCCAGCTTCCGCGGCACCCAGCGGAAAGCGCCAGGCCCGGTAGCGCTCAATGCCCACCAGTGCCTTGTTGGAAACCTGGCTGTCCCAGCCCTCCGGGCGGTCCGCGCCCACGATGCGATGAATGAGGCGTTGCGTCTGCTCGGCGCCGGCGGCCGGGCCAATCACGCCCATGTTGACCGCCGCCATGTCAGCGATGTCATCGTGGACGAACACCTGCGTGGAGCGAAACATCAGAGCCCCGACATAAGGCGCGTCCTTGGGGTCCGGTCTGCGCCATCGTGAGGTCGCGCGGGGTCACCATGATCTGGCCCAGTGCCGAGGAAGCGAGCGTCGCCTGCGGCAGGCCAAGCCAGCCGGCGATCGGCTTCATCAACAGAGAAGGCTCCACGCTGCTTTCGCCTGGCGAGGTCACCCGCACGAATGAGGCAAAGACGCCATTGGTGTAGCCGCCACCATCGCGCCCGAAGAAGACGTCGTTCTGGAACAGCACGGAAGCGAAGCGCTCTTCGGCGAAAGCCGGGGCTGCGGTGGCGCAGCCCAGAACAGCGATCGCAACCAAGAGCCGGCGACTTCGCAGCATCGCCGGCACCTGCACGACGCGAGAGACAAGGATCGGCACTGTAGTGGCAGGCGTGTCGGAGCGCCGGAGGGTCGCGGAATTTCGGCTCATGGATCGCGGGGGTGTGGGGTGGGTGGCGTGTTGCAGGCTGCGAATAGACGCGCTCAACTTCAGCTTCTTTAGAGGATGTGCACAGGAAATGGAGGTCGATGTCGGAATCAGTTCTTCAACGGGACGATGCTGAACCGAACCACTTCATCCGATCGAGAGAGCTCGTGCGCCAGGCGTGCAGGAGAAGTGGAGCGCGATCTGTCCAGGGCAATCACGCAGAAGCGCCAGACCGGCACGGTGTCCGCGTAGCTGATGCTGAGGCTGTGGTGCACCAGGCGATAGCCATGCGTCAGCGCCACCTGGGCCAGTTGCTCGAGCTGCGGCGTCGTATCGCGACAGAAGCTGAGGGACACGTCGAAGACGGCGCGTCCGGGCAGCTTGCGCTCCACCTCGTGGACGAGCGACATCGCGATGCGCGTCGCATCCGGCGCCACCTGTGCGGCCGCGCCGCCGTACCAGAGCGGCGCATAACCCACGAAGACGGTCAGCGCCGTCGACGCCATGCACACGAGGACATGGCGCAACCGTCCTCATGGCTTTTCCGCGCCCGACGGCGCGGGGCCCGTGGCCATCGACTGCGCGCCCAAGCTGCGCCGCAGGCGCTGGAATTCCGGGTTCTCGCGCAACACCTGCCGGCCCGCCGCCTGCAGGTCGTGAGCGTGCGCAGGGAGAATTTCGAAGGCCGTGGGGACGTCCATCAGCAGTCTCCGCTTGCCCGAGTTCTTGAGGTCGCTCAGGCTCGCGTTGATTAGATAGACTTCCGCGTCCGCGGCGAACGGGCTGCCTGCGCGGCCTCTTGCTTCGCGCAGTTCCCCTTCGAGGCGCTGCACTGCGTCCTTCACCATCTCCGTGGTCTCCCCGCTGAAGCGGGAGCCAGCCCCGAAAACCAACGTCTGCACCACCTGGCTCGCGCTGGGCACGCGGTCGGAATCGTCAATGGCCGTGGCGAGGCCGCGCTCGGAGTTCACGGTCACGAGCACGATCTTGTGCACCGAACCCGGCGGCATGGTCCGGAACGTGTCCAGCAGTGAGCCGCTGGCGATGGTGTGATCCATGAGGCCGCGCACTCCGAGGTTGTCCGCCACTCCCCCGTCGACAAGATGGATGTACGGACGCTCCTTCGCGTTCCGGTAGCTCTCCGCGATCCGGTGCAGGACGCGGGCCGAGAGGTTCCGTTCGGGTGCCATGGCCGTCTCCAGCCCCTGGGCCTGCGTGCAGGTATCGGCATAGTTGCGCACCGTCACCGGGCTCAGCAGGAGGGGCACAGCGGAAGACGCCGCCACGGCGAAGGACAGGGGCACGGACTCCAGGTCGGAGCAAATCAGCCCGAACTGCTCCGGCGTGAACTCGAAGGGCACGCCGGTGGTGAGATCGGTGGCCGTGACCAGCAGGCGCGGCCAGGGACGGCGCTGGCGCAGGTCGCCGAAGGTCGTGCCGCGGAACACGGTCTCGAGCCGACTGGCGAGGACCTGGGTGCGGCCCCACCAAGGCGAAGTGAGCTGGTACGTCGAGACCGGAGACAGGGCCTGGCGGATCAGCCCCGACTGGAAATTCACCAGCAGGAAGTCGTGTTCGAAGCGGGTGAAAACCTCATCGCCGAAAGCCGCGTAGTAGGCCGCGAGAATGCTGCCGCCGGAGACCGCACTGACCAGCCCTACTTCGTCCAGCAGCGTGGTCTCGCCGCGTTGCGTCTCGAAGCGCGTGGCCTTGAGCTCTCGCAGCACGCCCAACCCGAACGCCGCCGCGCGCGCGCCGCCACCGGAAAGAGTGACCGCCGCGATCACCGGGTGTCCTGTGACCTGCCCGTCGACGGCGGCCACCGGACGCACCATCGGCTGGATCGTCGCATCCGGAGTGATCGGCTCGTTGGTCCAGGGACGCACCGTGGAGCATGCGCCGAGCAGCAGGCCCAGGGCGCAGACCGATGCGTTGCGCGCGAGCCGGCGCGCCACATTTGGGACAAACAGATTCATCGAGCTTCCTTGTGCGGCTTGAATCCGCAGGCCAGAAGATAGAACCTTGGCCGCGCGAAGTCGTCTCCTTGCGGTCGCATTTCGGTGCGTGTTTGGTCAGACATGCGCACACCGAATCCGGACCGAAGTCAGACGATTCATCCACGACTTCGCAAGAGGCACTGCCTACGCTTCTGGCATCGGCTCCACCCGGGCGAATCCGGCGCCGTAACCCTTCCACCTTCCACGTCATTCAGGAGAAAAGATATGAGAAACACATTCACAGGCGCGCTGGCGGCACTCGTCCTCGTGACAGGCGCAGCAAGCGCCCAGGCGCAGGTTGCAGGCTCCACGCTGCTCAGCGTCGGCGTCACGGAGGTGCGCGAGATCGCCAACGGATTGAGCGCCAAGAAGCAGATCCTCGGGCAAGAGGTCGTCAACGAGAACGGCGAAACCGTGGGCCGCATCACCGACGTCATCGTCGCGCCGAACGCGTCGGTCTCCTACGCCATCGTGGGCGCTGGCGGTTTCCTGGGCGTGCGCAGGCACGACGTAGCGATCCCGGTGGGGCTGTTCAACGTTTCAGGGGACCGCCCGGTGCTGCGTGGCGCCACACGCGAGGCGATCAAGGCCATGCCGGCCTTCGAGTACACGCGCTGATCACGGCGCCGCCGCTCACGACCGGAGGTTTCACCATGCGCCAGGCGCTCTCTTCTTCCTTCAGCGGGGCGGCCGCAGCCGCGTCGCAAGCGGAGCCGGACTCCTTCATCCTGCTGTTTCGGTCCCTACTGCGCAATGGCCAGGCGTTCGCGTTCGCCTGCGACCCGCAAGGTAGCGTCGACATGGATGGCATGAGCGAGCGAACGCGCATCAACTACCTGTACGCGCGGGCGATGATCGGTCGCGAACTGGCCTTGCCGAGCGTGCACAGGCACGTCGAGCGGGATCGGGATCACGTGTAGCGGCCCCGGCCCCACTTAGAGTCCGGCGCGGATTGCCTCGAGCTCCCTGCGGCAGGCCTCGCCGAAAGCCTTTAGCGGGTCGGGGTCCTCCGAATGCGCAATGCGGCCCACGTCTTTCGTCGTCAGGTTGGCGGCGAAGTACTGGTCCGCGATGCGCCGCAACAGGCGCTCGGCCTCGGCGAGCACCTCGGCCGAGGCGGTGAGCCGGATGCGATTGAGCAGCGCGTACGCCGGGAGGAGCGTCTCCGGCTGCTCGAGCGTATGCGTCAGCGCATCCACAAGGAGCTTGCCGCACTCGGCGATGAATTCACCGTAGAGGGCTTCGTGCTTGCGAATCTCCATCCCGATCAGTTCGCGCCGGCCGTGCGTCTTCTGGGTGATCCATGCGATCGCGATCGTGGCCGAGCTGCCGGCCAGCGACCCCAGCACGCCTGCGAGGGCTCCGACGCTGATGTCCGTCATGGAGTCGCCCGTGACCGCAACTCAAGCACGCCGCCAGTCCGCCGCGAGGTCTGGGAAACGCTTGCGCAGGCGCTCGACCACGTACGATTCGATCGCGGCGGTCGGGATCTGGCCCCGGACCTCGGCCGACTTCTCGCGCACCGCGAAGTGCAGGACGAGCATGTCGTGCAGCTTGCCGAACGCGATCGGATTGTCGGTCCCGCATACCGACGCATCGCGCTTCAGGACGCGCTCGATCACGCCCGACTGGAGCAGCTTGGCCCGGCACAGCAGCGCCATCCGCGCGATTTCGCGATCGATGTCCTCGAGATTCGCAGCGACGCGATAGTCATCCAGCCTCATGTTCATGGTGTTGCCTCCGTCAAATGGGGGTTGCATCCGCCGATGGGAGAAACGCCTTCGCGCAGCACGTCGAGGGCGTGGAAAGCCGCGACCCATTCCTCGTTGGTGGGCTCCACCGCCACGCGCACCCGGCCGCGCCCGCTGGAGATCGTGGGTGCGTGGGCGCGGTTGGCGTCTTGATCCAACTCCACTCCCAGCCATTGCAGACCGAGGCAGATGCGCTCGCGCAGCACCGCGCTATGCTCGCCGACGCCGGCGGTGAACGCGAGCAGGTCCAAGCCGCCGAGCACCGCTGTCAGGGCGCCGATCTCGCGCACGATGCGCCGAACGTAGAGGTCCAGCGCCATGCGCGCCCGGGGATTCGTGTCCTCGGCCGCCAGCAGGGCCTGCGGGCTCGGCGAAAGCCCCGAGACACCGAGCAGTCCGGACTCGCGGTACAGCAGTTGTTCGAGCTCCTGCACACCCATCTTGTCGACTTGAAGCAGGTGCAGCAGCACGCCGGGGTCCATCGCCCCGCAGCGCGTGCCCATCATCAATCCATCCAGCGCGGAAAAGCCCATGGTGGTGGCGACGCTGCTCAGCCCCTCCATCGCGCAGAGGCTGGCGCCGCTGCCGAGATGCGCCACGATCGTGCGCCCGCGCGCCGCGGGTCCATGGCGTTCGGCCAGGGCGATGGCCAGGTACTCGTAGGACAGGCCGTGGAAGCCGTAGCGGCGCACCCCGCGTTCCCACAAGGCATGGGGCAGCGGCAGCATCTGCTCCACTTGCGGCAGCGTCCGGTGGAAGGCCGTGTCGAAGCAGGCCACCTGCGGCAGATGTGGCGCCTCGCCCAGCAGCACCTCGATCGCCTCCAGGGCATAGGGCTGATGCAGTGGCGCCAGGGGGATGAAGCTGCGCAGTTCTTCCAGCACCACGCGGTCCAGGCGCACCGGGGCCGTGTACTTGCTGCCGCCGTGCACGACCCGGTGAACCACGGCGGCCGGCGGGCGGCCACCCGTGCGCCGTTCGATGCAGGCACGGACGCGCTGCAGGGCGGCGTGGTAGGGCCGCTCGGGGTCGAGCTCCAGGGCCACGGACGCGCCGTCTGCGTCGATCAGGTGCGCCTGCGTGCCGCCGATGCCTTCGACTCGGCCGGCCCAGAGCGGGCGTCGCGGCAGCGGCGTGGCGCCGGTGTCGAAAAGAGCGAACTTGATGCTCGAAGAGCCGCAGTTCAGGACCAGGATGGGATCGCCCGTCAACGCGGAGCCGGGCAACGGTTTGGGAGCTTCCTGGTCAGGGCGACCGACGGCGCCTTCCCGCGCAGCGGGCTGCAGCATGGCGGCGCTCACGGCTGCGGCTCCAGGTTGGCTGCGGCAGCGGCGGGCGCCACCGCCCGGGCGGCCGCCGACTGGGGAGGCTGCCGCGCGGCGCCCGCACCTTGCGCAGCACCGCGCGCGGCGACGAGGGCCACGGCGCAGGATGCGATGCGGGACTCGCGCGGGTCGGCCCGACTGGTGAGCACAATCGGGACGCGTGCGCCGAGCACGATGCCGGCGCTGGCCGCGCCGCCGAATTGCTCCAGCTGCTTGGCGAGCATGTTGCCGCTTTCCAGATCCGGGACGACCAGGATGTCGGCGGCGCCCGCGACCTCGGACACGATGCCCTTGACGCGCGCGGCGGCAGCCGACACGGCGTTGTCGAAGGCCAAAGGCCCGTCCACCAAAGCGCCCTCGATCTGGCCCCGGTCGGCCATTTTGCACAGCGCCGCGGCGTCCAGTGTGGCGGGCATGTTGGGATTGACCGTCTCGACGGCGGCGAGGACGGCGACGCGCGGCCGTGCGACCCCGAAGGCATGCGCGAGGTCCACCGCGTTGCGCACGATGTCGAGCTTGTCCAGAAGCGTCGGCGCGATGTTGATCGCGGCGTCCGTAATGATGAACGGGCGCGGGTAGGCGGGCGTCTGCATGACAAAGCAATGGCTCATGCGGCGACCGGTGCGCAGCTTGCTGGCCACCACGGCGGACATCAGATCGTCGGTGTGCAGGCTGCCCTTCATGAGGGCGTCCACCTGGCCCTGGAGCGCCATCTCCACGGCGCGCGCGGCTGCGACGTGGCTGTCCGCGACGTCCTCGATGGGCAGGCCCCGGATATCCAGGCTGGCCTCTCGGGCGATGGCCTGCAGGCGCTCGCGCGGCGCGACCAGCACCGGGTCGATGAGACCGGCCGCATGGGCATCGAGCGAGGCGGAAAGGCTCACGGCATCGCAGGGGTACACCACCGCCATGCGCAGCCGCCCCAACGGCCGCACGCGCTCGATCAGCCGCGTCAGTTCATCTTCGTGCGATGACGCAATGCCCACCTGCGGCAGGCTGCCGCGCGGGCGCTCGAAGCGTTCCGTCGGCGCGCTCACCGTCGCGACGCCGGTGATCACCTGCTGGCCGTGCTGGTTGACGCAAGCGCAGTCGAGGACCACGCTGTGGTTCGTCTCGTCTCGCGCGCTGATCGTCACCGTGACGGACAGGGTGTCGCCCACCCGCACCGGGGCCCGAAATTCGAGCGTCTGGGCGCGGTAGACCGTTCCCGGCCCGGGCAGACAGGTGCCTATCAGCGTCGAGATCAGGGATGCACCCCACATACCGTGGGCGATGACGCCCTGGTATGGCGTGGAGGCGGCGAACTCGGCGTCGGTGTGCTGCGGGTTGATGTCGCCCGTGATCGCCGCATACAGCTGGATGTCGGCAGCACTCAACGTGTGCTCGATGGTGGCGCGATCGCCCACGGCGATTTCGTCAAAGGTGCGGTTGCGCAGCACCGCCAGTTCATGGGAATGGGAAGTAGAGGACACGATTCTTTCGCCTTGGGGTCGTTGGTCATGCAAGGATGTGGAAGCCGCCGTCCACGCAATGGACGTCGCCGGTGATCGCCTGAGCCGCACCGCTCACGAGGAACGCGCACAGCGAGCCCACGTCGTCGATCTCGACCTCGCGCGGCAGGGGCGCCCGGCAGCGTGCGTCTTCGATCAAGTCGTCGAAGCCGGGGATGCCGGAGGCCGCGCGCGTGCGGATCGGCCCCGGGGACACCGCGTTGACGCGGATGCCGCGCGGGCCCATCTCGGTGGCGAGGTAGCGCACCGATGCTTCGAGCGCGGCCTTCACCGGCCCCATCACGCCATAGTGCGGCACGACTTCGGCCGCTCCCAGGTAGCTCATGGTCAGCAGCGCACCTCCCTCGTGCATCAGCGGTTCGGCCAGGCGCGCCATCCGCACGAACGAGTGGCACGAGATGTCCATCGCGCGGGCGAAGCCCTCGGGGGAGCTGTCGGCCACCCGCCCGTGCAAGTCGGCGGAGGGGGCGAAGGCGATCGAGTGCAGCACGAAGTCGAGGCGCCCCCAGCGCTGCCGGACGGCATCGAAGACGGCTTCCATCGCACCCGGTTGCTCCACGTCCAATGGCATGGAAATGGCGGCGGAGAGTTCCTGCGCCAGCGGCTCGACGTGCGGGCGGGCCTTATCGTTCAGCCAGGTCACGGCGAGTTCGGCGCCGCACGCGCGGAACACGCGCGCGCAGCCGTAGGCAATGCTGTGCTCGTTGGCGATGCCCACGACGAGGCCCTTGCGGCCGGCGAGCAGCGATTGGGATTGGACGTCCATGTCAGGCTCTCCTGGCTGCCGCGGTCCGGCGCCGCACACGCGTCGACGGTGCAGAAGGC
The DNA here is from genome assembly GCF_056403395.1 of Variovorax sp. P2_H12. Lineage (NCBI taxonomy): Bacteria > Pseudomonadati > Pseudomonadota > Betaproteobacteria > Burkholderiales > Comamonadaceae > Variovorax > Variovorax sp. P2_H12. The sequence continues at coordinate 9,069 of NZ_JBFUFO010000053.1, forward strand.
GTCGCGGGCGCGGCGATCGCCGGCACGACCGGGACCAGCAGGCTGCGGATGCGTGCGAGCATCGACGTCTGCTCGGCCGAAGGCACGATACGCTGTACCCGCCGGTCCGCCAGCACGCGCTCCAGCAGCGTCAGCAGCCGCTTGCGGTCCTGCGGGCGCGCCAGCAAGACAGGCAGCGTGTCCAGCGCCTGCTGTGGTTCGTAGCGGGCGATGATGTCCTGCTCGCCGCCGATGCGGCGTATTTCCTCGAGCGGCAGCTGGGGCAGCAGGTCGCCGTAGTCCTCGATCAGCTCGTGGGCGAGGTGCAGCCGCGACAGCGGCAACGGCGTGTCCTCATGCGCCATCAGGAAAGCGACACGCGCCAGCGCCTCGGCATACCCGCCCTGGTCGATGGCGGCGAGCGCCCGCTTCACGAAGGGCAGATCGCGCGGGTTCAACGGCTGCGCCTGCGGCTCGTCGCCGATGCCCTGATCGCCGCCATAAAGGGCAAACATGTTGCCGTAGACCTGGAAGAAGGCAGCTTCCCCCATCGCGTCGCGCAGGGCGCGCCAGCCGTCGAGCGAGGCACTGATGAGTTCCGAACCGGTCGACTCGAGCTGCCGCAGGGGATGGTCCGGCGCGACCGCCCGGCGCGCGGCCTTCACCTGCTGCGCCGCCGGCGCCAGCCACCAGGTGAACGGGTTCAGGTCGGATAGCGCCCAGCGCTGGAAGCGCAGCGGGTGGAACGCGCGCCCCAGGGCCGCACCGGCCTCGCTGGACAGCGCCTGTGCCACCGGGCGGCCGAACAGCTCGTAGGCGCGCTGGTTGAATTCCGAGACCGCCTTCATGGCCTGGAACGGCTTCTCGTCCTCGCGGCGGTAGTGGTTCAGTCGCGCAACGACGTCTTCGAGCCGGATTTCAACGAAGCTCACGTCATAGAGGGTCTTGCCGGCGTCATCCATCTGCTCCGCAATCTCCATTCCGTACAGGCCGGGCGGCAGCGCCTCGATGGACTGCAGGGCCGACACGATCTGGGCGTGTTCCTTCTTCGCCACCCGTCCGGACACGAAGATGCCCAGGTGGCCGATGTCCTGGTGCATCAGGCCGACGATCACCTGGCCGCGCGCCTTGATCTCCTCGGTGCTGCCGTACACGTCGGCAACCCAGTTGAAGGCCTGCTGCGGCGGCGTGATGTTGTCGCCCAGCGAGGCGAACAGCACGACCGGCACCTTGACGTCGCGCAAGTCGAATCCCATGCCGGCGCCGGAGTGCTCGCCCGCCCAGAGCCTGTTGCCGACGAACAGGTTTTGCGTGATCCACTCGATCTCCTCGCGGTTCAGCAGGAAGTAGCCGCCCCACCAGCGTTCGAACTCGAGAAAGCGCGCGGGCTCCGTGTCCGCGTTGGCGAAGACGTGGTAGTACTTGTCCCAGAAGGTGTTGGCCGGGTTCAGGTTCTCGAAGTTCTGCACCAGCCAGGCGCCGTCGAACTTGCCCGCGCCGAGATCGGAGGTGAGCGAGGCAAGCCAGCTGCCGCCGAGCAGCCCGCCCGCATAGCGCATCGGGTTGTCGCCCGCGCCTTCGCTCCAGGCGCCGCCCCAGTAGGACATCGGTGCGCCCACGACGACGAGCGGGCCGGTGTCGTCGGGATTGGCCGCGGCCAGCATCATCGCGGCCCAGCCGCCCTGGCAGTTGCCGACGATCGCGGGCTTCGGCGCATCGGAATGGAGCGCGCGAACGCACCGCACGAACTCGCGCTCGGCGTTGCACACGTCCAGCAGCGTCTGGCCGGGCTCGGGATCGCGGAAGAAGACGACGAAGTACACCGGATGGCCGGCGGCCAGGGCGACGCCCACTTCCGAGTCCTCCTTGAAGCCGCCGATGCCAGGACCGTGGCCGCCCCGCGGATCGATGATCAGGTAGGGACGGCGGCGCACATCCACCTTCACGCCATCCGGCGGCACGATGCGCAGCAGCGCGTAATTGACCGGACGCTCCATCGTGCGCCCGTCCATCACCATCTCGTGCGCGAAGTGCAGCATCGGCGGCAGGCCTTGCCGCTCGTGCTCGATGAAGTTGTTGCCGCGCTGGCGCAGCCCGTCCCAGAGCAGCACCGAGCGCTGGGCGAAGTCGACGCCGTATTGCGCGGCGTCCACCCCGGCCTGCCAGGGCAGCAGCGGTTTCTTCACCAAGGCCGCCAGCTGCCGATCGCCTGCCTGCCGCACGCGTTCGGCCAAGTGCTCCGCGGCCACCGTGGTCCGGTGTTCGAACGCCTTGGCCACCTCTTTGGAGATTTCCCGGCTCTGGGCAAGCTGTGTCGTCGGATTCTTCATAGGATCGTTCCTTCTTTGGAGGTCAATTCGTTTTGGAGTGGATGTGGAAGCCCCTGCCGGTGTTCTTCGGTGAAGATGGGGGGCCGCGCCATGGCACGTGATCTCAGGAAGCCAGCACCGCGTGACCCGGAGCCGGGTCGGTGCTTCCCGCCGCCTGGCGGCGGACCTTGAACCACGCGGCGTACAGCGCCGGCACGAAGAAGATCGTCAGCAAGGTCGCTATGGTCAGGCCGCCCATGATCGCGATCGCCATCGGGCCCCAGAACACGCTGCGCGTCAGCGGCACCATCGCGAGCACCGTGGCCAGCGCCGTGAGCAGCACCGGACGGGTCCGGTGGATCGCGGCGTCCAGCACCGCATTCCACGGATCGCGGCCCTCGGCGATCTCGGTCTGCACCTGGTCGATCAGGATCACCGAGTTGCGCATGATCATGCCGCCCAGCGCGATGATGCCCAGGATCGCGACGAAGCCCAGCGGAGCGCGGAACACGAGCAGCGCGGGCACCACGCCAATCAGGCCCAGGGGCGCGGTCAGCACCACCATCCACATGCGGGAGAAGTCCTGCAGTTGCAGCATCAGCAGCAGCAGAATGGTCACCAGCATCAGCGGGGCCACCGCCAGCAGCGCCTTGTTGGCCTTGGCGCTCTCCTCGACCGCGCCGCCGATGTCGATGCGATAGCCCGAGGGCAGTTTGGCCTGGATGTCCTTCAGCAGCGGCACGATCTCCTGCGTCACCGACACGCCCTGCTCGCCATCCTTGACGTCGGCGCGCACGGTGATCGCCATGTCGCGGTTGCGTCGCCACAGCACCGGCTCCTCCAGTTCGTAGCGGACTTGCGCCACCTGCGACAGCGGAACCACCGTGCCCTGGCGGGTGTAGAGGTTGATGTCCTTCAGCGTATCGAGGTTGAGTCGCTCGTCGGGCACGGCACGCGCCACGATGTCGATCAGGTCCTCGTGTTCGCGCAACTGCGAAAGCGTCGCGCCGTTCAACACGGTCTGGGTCACCAGCGACACCTCGGCCGGCGTCAGGCCGAGCGCGCGGGCCTTGTCCTGGTCGAGCCGCACCTTCAGCGCGCGCACCGGGTCGTTCCAGTCGAACTGGACGTCGCGCACCTTCGGATTCGAGACGACCAGCTGCTCCACCTCCCGGGCGATCTTGCGAACCACCTGCGTGTCGGGTCCGACCACGCGGAACTGCACCGGGAAGCCGACGGGCGGCCCCAGCTCCAGACGGGTCACGCGCACCCAGGCCTGCGGAAACTGCTGGTCGGCCGTGGCCATCAGTCGCGTGCGAACCGCCTCGCGCGCCGCCAGGTCCTTCGTCATCACCACGAACTGGGCATAGCCCGGGTTGGGCAGCTCGGGGTTGAGCGCGAGGTAGAAACGTGGCGCGCCGGCGCCGGTGTAAGCCGTGTAGAACCTGACGTCCTCGTCCTTGGCCAGCACCGCTTCCAGCTTCTTCACCTGCTCGGTCGTCGCCGCGAGGGAGGAGCCTTCCTTCATGCGCAGGTCCACGACCAGTTCGGGACGCGAACTGCTGGGGAAGAACTGCTGCGGCACCAGCTTGATGCCGGCGAGCGCGACCCCCAGGGCGGCGACGGTCACGCCGATCACCAGCCAACGGCGCTCGATGGCGACGTCGATCAATCCGCGCAGCTTGCGATAGAACTTGGTGTCGTACGGGTCGCCCGCATGGTGGTGCTTGCCGAAGTCCTTGGGCAGCATCTTGACGGCAAGGTACGGCGTGAAGATGCCTGAGCAGATCCACGAGAACACCACGGCGGCGCCGACGATCCAGAAGATGCCGCCCGCGTATTCACCGGTCGTCGATTTCGACAAGCCGATCGGCAGGAAGCCGGCAACCGTGATCAGCGCGCCGGTCAGGCGCGGCATGGCGGTGGCCTGGTAGGAGAAGGCAGCGGCCTTCACGCGGTCCATGCCGCCTTCCATCTTCACCACCATCATCTCGATCGCGATGATGGCGTCGTCCACCAGCAGGCCCAGCGCAATGATCAGCGAGCCGAGCGAGATGCGCTCGAGGTTCCAGCCCATCGCCAGCATCACCACTGCCACGCCGCCAAGCACCAGCGGCACGGAGGTGGCAACCACGATGCCGGTGCGCCAGCCCAGGCTGGCCAGGCTCACGGCGATCACGATGATCAGCGCCTCCATCAGCGAGCGCTCGAAGTCCCAGATCGCGTCCTTCACGGTGGTGGGCTGATCGGCCACGCGCTCCAGCTCCACGCCATGCGGCAGCTCGGACTGGATCTTGGCGAAGGCATCCTCCATCGCCTTGCCGAGCTGCACGATGTTGCCGTCGTCGGTCATCGTGATGCCGAGCATCAGCACCGGCTGGCCGTTGTGGCGCACGGTGTACGTCGGCGGATCCTCGAAGCCGCGCGTGACGGTGGCGATGTCGCCGAGCTTGATCGTGCGACCACCGGCCGTGATCGGCACGTTGCGGATGTCGTCGTCGCTGGCGAACTGCCCGCTCACGCGCACCATGACGCGGTCGCCATGGGTGTCGACCTGGCCCGCGGGCGCCATCGCGTTCTGGCTCTTCAGGCTTTCTGCGATGGCCAGCGGCGTGATGCCGAGCGCGGCCAGGCGCTCGTGCGAGAACTCCACATAGACGCGCTTGGCCTGCTTGCCGACGAGGTCGATTTTCTTGACCATCGGCACTTTCAGCAGGCGGCGCTTGATGTCCTCGGCCGCGTCCGACAGTTCGGCGTGGCCGATGCCGTCGCCCTTGACCGCATACATCAGGCCATACACATCGCCGTACTCGTCGTTGACGATCGGGCCGACGACGCCGTCGGGCATCTCCAGGCGCAGGTCGTTCAGCTTCTTGCGCGCCTGGTACCAGGCCTCGCGCTGGTCTGCCTTGGAGGTGCCGCCCTTCACGGTGAGCGTCATGCCGCCGAAACCCTGCCGGGCAAAGGTGACCACCTTCTCGAAGTGGTCGATCTGCTCGAACTTCTTCTCCATCCGGTTGAGCACCTCGTCCTGCATCTGCTGCGAGGTGGCACCCGGCCAGACGACCATGGCGGTCATCGAAGGCACGGAGAAGCTCGGGTCCTCGAGCTGGCCGAGCTTGGTGAAGCTGAATGCGCCGGCCACCGCGACGATAAGGAGCATGAACAGGACGACCGCGCGGTGGCGCAGCGCCCAGTCGGTCAGGTTGAAGTTGTTCATCGGGCGGCCTGCTGCGTGCTGTCTGCTTCGGCGAGCGCCGCACCGGGCAGCGCGACCTTCAGTCCGGGGGCCATCTTCTGGACCCCGGCGGTGACGACCTGCTGGCCGGCCGGCGGACCGGACACCAGCACCTCGTCGTTGCGATAGCCGTGCACCTTGACGCGCACGATCTCGACGGTGCCCACCGACTCCTTGCCGGCGTGCTTGACCACCCACACCGCAGGCTCGCCGCCGGCTTGCGTGAGCGCGCTGGCCGGGAGGGACGCCAGCGGCATCTCGGACATCACCCGGTCGGTGACCAGCGTGGCCGTCGCGCCGAGCGGCAGGGGCCGCGCGTTGGTGGGCTTCAACCGGGCGCGGTAGGTGCGTGTCTGCGTCGCGGCCTGCGGCGACATCTCGCGCAGCGAGACCTCGAAGAAGTCGGCGGGCGCGCTCGCCAGCGATGCCTTGAAGCGCGCCGACTTGAATGCCGTGAGCTGGTCCTCCGGCACGTCGACGACGATTTCCGGCGCGCCGGGGTCGGCAATCGCGACCACCGGCAGTCCTTCGGCGACCACCTGGCCCACTTCGAAGCGCACCGAGGTGACCACACCGCTGCGCGAGGCGCGCAGCGTGGTGTACTTCAGGCGGTTGCGCGCGAGCTCGAGCTGGCGCGCCTGCGCCTCCTGGGCCGCCCGCGCTGTCTCCGCGCCGCTGTGGGCATGCTCGTCGTCGACCACGCTGACCGAGCCGTCGGCTTTCAGCGAGCCCAGGCGATTGCGATCCGATTCGGCTTGGCGGGCCTGCGTGACGGCAGACGACCATTGCTGCCGCGCGGCCTCCTCGGCCAGTCGGTAGTCGCTGTCGTCCAGCACCGCGAGGACGTCGCCTTCGCGCACGAACTGGCCGACATCGACCTTGCGCTGGGCGACCTTGCCGGCGACGCGGAAGGCCTGGTCGACTTCGTAGCGGGACTGCACGGTGCCTGCGTAGCGGTTGGCTTCGCGGACGGCGTCATAGCGAATGTCGGAGATGCGCACCGGCCGAGGCGCCTCGATGGGCGGCTTGTCCGGGCTGCATGCGGAGAGCATCGCGGCGATCGGCAAGGCGATGACCGCGGCAAGAGAGTTCTTCAAGACAGTACCTCGTGGAAGGCGACGGGTTTCAGGAATGCGACGCCTGGGTGGCGCCGGCGGAGGTGGATTGCGCTGCGGGCGGGGCGGCAGGCTCGAACACCTGCCAGCCCCCGCCCAGCGCCTTGTAGAGCTGCACGCTGTCGAGCAGCAGCTGGGTGTTGCTTTCGTTGGCGCTCAGTCCCACTGCCAAACGCGAGCGCTGCGCATCCAGCAGCGGCAGCAGGTCGATCTGGCCGCGGTCGTAGAGCGATTGGGCGCGGCCGAGGGCCGCCTCCGCGGACGCGGCGGCGCTCTGCAGCGACTTCGAGCGCTGCCGTTCCGAGGAGAGCGCGACCAGGGCGTTCTCCACGTCCTCCAGCGCGCGCACCATGCCATCCTCGGCGCGCAGCAGCGCTTCGCGCTGGCCGCTCTCGGCGATGTCATTGATCGCCCGCGTGCGACCGGCGTTGAAGATCGGCATCGCGAGCAGGGCCGCCACGTTGGTGTAGCGGGCGGAACCCAGGCCGATGCCGTTCAGCCCCACATTCTGGCGGCCGAACGACGCGTCGAGAAATAGCCGCGGGAACCATTCGGCTGCAGCCTGCTGGCGGCGCGCGTTGGCCGCATCGAGCTGCGCCATGAGGGCGAGCACATCTGGCCGCCGTTGCAGCAGCGCGGCAGGCTGTCCCGGCTGGGCCTGGGGCACGACCACGTCGCCGCGCCAGGTCGCGACTTGCGCGGCATTGAAGGCCTGATCGCCGATCAGCACCGCGATGCGATGCCGGGAGACCGCCGCAACCGTCTCCAGCGGCGGGATCTGTGCGTGCGCCGATTCGGCCTCGGTCTGCGCGCGCTCGACGTCGAACGCCGTCGCAAGGCCGGCGCGCTGGCGCGCCTTCACCAGGCGCAGGGTCTCGTCACGGGCGGCCGAGATCGCGCGCAGGGTGTCGAGTTGGCGCATCGCGCCCACCAGCGTGAAGTAATTGGTGGCGACGTCGGTCATCACCAGCAGGCGCACGCCGCGCAAGCCGTCTTCCACCGCCAGCGCGTCCGCTGCAGCTGCGGCCGCGCCTGCACGCAGGCGACCGCTCAGGTCGATCTCCCATGCGACATCGAGGCCAGCGCTGCCGGTCTTGGTGTCCGGCTGCAACTTCTTCACGGCGTCACCGTAGCCGCTGCTGCGATCGCTGCCCGAGCCGACGGCGCTGACGCTGGGCATCAGGAAGGACCGGCTGACCGTCACGCCGGAACGCGCTGCCCGCAAGCGCTCGGCGGCGATCTTGACGTCGCGGTTTTCGCGCTCGGCACGGCGCACCAGGTCGGTCAACACCGGGTCGTGGAAAGTTTCCCACCAGGCGGCCTCGGGCTCGACGTCGGAGGGCGTGCTCGCGGCGAACTGCGCCGGCACGTCGATCGCCGGATGGGCGGCCGGCGTGGAACAGCCGGTGGACACCAGGGCGATCGCTGCGGCCAGCGCTGCCACGACGAAGAGACCGACCGGCTGATGGGCCGGTGGGGGGGGCTTCTGCCTGGCCTTGTGGGACGGCGAAAGTGCGGATGGAAGTGGCATCGGAGTGGACTCGTGTGGATTCGAGGGGTGTGAGCGTAGGGCGCGATGCGCTCGAAGTCGTCAGCGTTGCGTCGACGTTCGGTCGGTATGCGAAGCGGGCCTCCGGACGGCCCGGCGCGCTCATGCGGCCGGGTCGTCCTCCGGGCGGTCGGCCGTCCCGGCCACCAGGTCGCTGGCGATGGATTGCAGCAACTCGTGGGCAGTCGCAAATTCGCGCTGGCGCCCGGTGACCAGGTTTTCAAGGCGACCCGCGAAAGCCTCGGGGGTGGCGTCGCTGCGCAGTTTCAGCACGTAGGCCCGACGGTTCGGGTATTTGGATTCGGGGTTCAGCACCATGGCAGCTTGTGGATGAGAGAAGTTCGGCGTCAGCGTAGGCCCGTCCCCGAGTCGGGTCGTCAGCGAAAGGTCGACGAACGGTCGAAATCGCGCTCGCATGCAAGCGCGACGGAATCCCGACCTGTTGCTGACGACGTGGGCGGCTGGCGTCTCTAGCATCACGGCCCATCACTACCGCCCGCCCCCGCCGGGCCCCGGCACATGAACCTCAAGCTCACACCCGGACGGCTGCTTGCCGCCGCCATCGTCGTCCTGTCCATCTGGATCGTTCACGACTTCATCGAGGCCCTGCTGGCGGCCTGCGTGACCGCGATCGCGAGCTGGCCGCTCTATGCCGCATTCAGGGACCGCTTGCCGGGCCGCATCGGCAACAGCGCAGGCGCCGCGTTGTTCACTGGCGCGATCACGGCGTTCGTACTGGCTCCCATGCTCTTCGCCTGCGGGGCGCTACTGAGCGAGGCGCACGCTTTGCTGTTGGACCTCGCGGCCGCCGACAGCCGAGGGCTCGGCGTGCCCGAATGGCTGGCGAACGCCCCCGTCGTGGGCCCCTGGCTGGCCGCGCGCTGGCAAAGCCAACTCGTCAACCCAGGGGCGCTGCAGCTGCTGACGCAACACACCGACCCCTCCTCACTTCTCGGCTGGGCGCAGGCGCTCGGACAGTTCTCCGCCCGGCATGCGCTGATCGTCGGGTTCGCGATCCTGCTCCTGGCTTTCCTCTACCGAGAAGGCGCGTCGCTGAAGTTCGAACTTGGCCGCGGGCTGCGTGAGGCCGTCGGTGACCGAGCCGAACGCTATCTCGACATCGCCACGCGCGCCGTGCGGGCCTCCGTGAACAGCATGCTGGTCATGGCGTTGTTCGACGGCCTCGCGACAGCGCTGGCGTACACACTCGCCGGCGCACCGCGCGCGCTGCTCTGGGCCGCGATCACGGGTTCGCTGGCCGCCGTGCCTTTCCTTGGCTATGGGGCAGTGGCCGCGATGGCGGTGCAACTCGCGCTGAAGGGAGGGCCCACGACTGCACTGATGTCGCTGCTGCTGGGTTGCGCGGTGCTGATCACAGGCGACAAGCTGGTGCGGCCGATGGTGGCGAGCGGCGGGATGCGGTTGCCGTTCGTCTGGGTGTTGATGGGCTGCATCGGTGGCTTGGGCGTGCTGGGCCTGACTGGGGTGGTGATCGGCCCCGTGATGCTGACTCTGGCTTGGGAACTGTGGGAGCAGCGGGTGCGCGAGCCCAGGCGTTGACGCGCTGACGGCGGGCGCGTCGTCAGGCTGGCTTCACGCAAACAGGATTGACTGCGCGCGCCGCACCGGCACGGTGTCGCGGGCTTCGGGCAGCTGGCTGACGAGCGCGGCGAGAGCACGGCGCTCCGGGGTCGACGCTTCGTGATGCTCGCACAGGTCGACGAGCGCGAGCAGTTCGAGCCAGGGCGCCTGCTGGGCCTGCGCCTCCTCGATCGCACGTCGGACCGAGGCGGCACCGGCGTCAGCCCGGCCTTGCGCGCGGGCGATCGATGCTTCCAGCAGCCATAGCTGCGGCAAGTACACCCGCTCGGCCAACTCGTCCGCAACCTGCAGGGCTTCCTGGAGTTGGACTTGCGCAGCGTCAAGGTCGCCAGCCAGCAGAAGCGCCTGTGCCGCATAGCCCAATACTTCGCTAGCGCCGGAGCGCATGCCGAGCCGGGCGTTCTCTTCGCAGGCCTCTCGAATCAGGCGGTGGCCCTCGAGCGGCGCACCGTTCCAGGCCTTTGCCCAACCGCGGTACCAGCGACATGCCGTCCGGCCCTGCGCCAGGGAGAACTCGTCGACCAGCGCCTGCATTTCCTCGGCAAGGGCCGCAACCCGTTCGGCGTTGCCCAGGCGCACCTCGAGCAGCGCCTCGTGCCAAGTGGCGACGAGCTGCGTCATCGGCTGTCGCAACTGGCGCGCGCGGTCGTGCGAGCGTTGCACATGCGCCCGGGCCTGCTCGACGAGGCCCCGGTGCACGAACTCGATGGCCAGCATGCCAAGCAGCGTCACCTGCGGATCGGCGACGAATATCTCCCCGGCCACGAAGTCGAGCGACTCGGCGGCTGCGAGCCCGCGCTCGATCCATGCGAGCGCCGCCTGCGGCCGGCCCTGGAGCTGGTGCGCCTCGCCGTTCACGATGCACGCGGCCAGCATCAGCGCCGGATCGTTCGATCCGGATGCGAGCGCCTCGGCGCGCTGCGCCACCACCAGCGCTTGCGCATACTCGCCGCGCAGGCTCAGCACGTAGCCAAAGCCGTGTAGCAACAGCCCGCGCATCGCGTGCTCGGACTGGCCCTGCAGCAGCGCGTACGCGCGTTCGAAAGCGTCTCTCGTCTCGCTGCCGACGCCGAGCGATTGGAAGGCCGCCACGCCGTGCAGGGTAGCGATCACGATCTCGAGTGCATCGCGCTCTTCTGTTTCCGGCGCCTTTTGAAGCAGGGCCGAGGCCCGCTCGGTGAGGCTGATGCAGGACGCCGGGCTGAAGTGCAGAAGCGCTGCTTCCGCCGCCTCGGCGTAGTACTGCAGTGCGATCATCGACTGGCGCCCGCGGTCGAAGTGCATGGCCAATTCCGCGGCGGCTACCGGCACACCGGCCGAGCGCTCGCGTTCCAGGGCCGCCCCGACCTTCAGGTGCAGTTGCGTGCGGGCGGACAGCGCCGTGCGGTCGTACAGCACTTGGCGGAATAGCGCATGTCGGAACGCGTAGGGCGGTTCGGTCGTCTCGTCGCCCTCGCCTGGGCGCGGCGCCGTGAGCCACACGTGCTCGCGAACCAACTCCTCGCAGGCATGGGCCACCGATGCGACGTCGCGCTCCAGGGCGAGTGCCACCGTGTGGACGCGAAACTCCACCCCACACACGCCCGCCGCCGCAAGCAGGGCCCGCGGCTCGCTACTCAACTTGGCGATGTAGTGGTCGATAATGGCCGCCAGATTCTCCGGTACCACTGCAGCCGCGAGCCGCGCTTCCACCGCGGCGTCGTCCGTCGTGCGATCCATCACCTCGGTAATGACCGAAGAAACAAAAAGAGGCACACCGTCCGTGCGCTCGTGCAGCGCGCGCACGAATGCCTCGTCGCGCGCCAGCGAGGCCGAGCGTTGCGCGATGTAGTCTGCGACCTCGGTTTCCGAGAACGGGTCCAGCACGACTTCGTCGCATAGGCGGTGTGGACGCAGCTCGCGCCGCAGCGGGTTGAGCGGGTGGTCCAGCGCGATCACTTCGGCAAGGCGAAAGCTGGACAACCACATCAGACGCGCGCGCCCGCGCCGCCGCGCGACGTAGTCGATCAGCTGGATGGTCGCCCGGTCGCTCCAGTGCAGGTCCTCCGTGACCAGCAGCAGCGGACGCTGCTCGGTGTAGCGATCCAAAAGCTCGGCCATCTCGCGCAACATGCGGTCCGGGCCCACACCGGCGAGTTCACGGCGCAGCGCGTCGCGTTCCTCCGTCGTGCTCAGCCACGGGAGCTGCAGCAGCCAGGTCGGCGCCACGGTGCGCAGCAGCGCCGGCAGCGAGCGGTCGCCGCGACACAGCTCGGCCAGCGCTTCCAGCACCGGCAAGTATGGCTCGGCCGTGCCGTAGTGCTCCACACACTGCCCTCGCGCGCAGGCGATGTCGCCAAGGCCGGCGACGAAGTGTTCGATCAGCGTGGTCTTGCCGATACCCGGTTCGCCGGCGACCCAGACCACCGCACGCTTCCCGCCGCAGGCCTGCTCCCACCCCTGCTGCAGCCGGGCGATAGCGTCCGCGCGGCCGACGAACGGCTGCGAAGGCCACAGGTCCGCCACCACTGTCGCAGCGAGAGGCGGTGCCAGGTGCGCGGCGACCGGCACCGCGATGAAGCGATAGCCGCGGCGCGACACTGTCTCTATCACGTGCGGCTCGCGCGGGTTGTCGCCGAGCACCGTGCGCAGATCGCTGATCGCCGTCTTGAGCACCGATTCGCTGACGAACTGGTGGCCCCATACCGAATCGAGCAGCGCATCCTTGGTCAGCAGCGAGCCGGGCTGGCGTGCGAGCGCACACAACAAATTGAAGGGTGTGGGCGCGAGCGCGACGGCCTTTCCGTTGCGCAGCAGGCAGGCGTTCGCCTCGTCGAGATCGAACTCCTCAAAGCTGATCCGAACGGGAGGCGAGTTGGACTGCGAGTGCGTCACGCGCGCAACTTGTGAGAGGACAGCCACGAATTATCGGCGCACCTGGGAATCAAGTCATGTCGGTGCGGCAGCGCCAGACAGCCTCAAACGACTTCACGACGCCCGACGACTTGCCGAACCGGCTTGGCAACCGCTGGCGCCGGGATGTCCGAGGTCTCGGTGAGCAAACCCGCTGAGAGGATTTCCACCGGCTTCAACGGGCTGTTCGCAATTTCCTGTGCGCTCTCCGAGTCCAGACCCAGCCCGCGCAACGCGGCCGCGGCACTCAGTTCCGCGAAGTCGCTCTCGCAATCTGGCTCGAGCATGCGATGCGTCGCGCCGAGGACTGAACCCGCCACGATGTTGAGGGCCAACGCGATCGGCATGCGCAAGAAGCGACCCTGCCGAATGCCTTCGGTCAGATCCCTCCGCACGAAGTCGAGCAGCATGTTGGGGCCTCGCGCGTCCGGCCATCCGAGGCGGACCAGGAATGCGGCGGCTAGCGGGTGGTCGATAGCCAACCTGGCCACGAGTCGAATACCACTCGACACCCGTTCAGCCGGATCGTCGTAACTGCGTACCACTGGCTCGGCCATCCCGATCAGCTCGTTGGCGATCTCGATGGCCAGTTCCCGGACCAATGCGTCTGGCGACGGAAAGTACTTGTAGAACGTGCCGCGCGACACCTCGGCGGCGGAAATCACATCGTCGATCGATGTCGCAGTCGGCCCCTTCTCCGCGACGAGCCTCATCGCACTTGCGAGCAGTCGGGCTCTCATGCGTTCTCGTCGCTCGGCCGCGACGCGCTGGCGGTGGTCTTGCGTTTGCATGGATGAATTGTGCCTAGTGGACGACTAAGTATAAACGACACGTTTGTCATGATGACAATGTTGTTATTATGAATGTGTCGGCGCCACCTGCAGAGAGCGGCGGCACTTCTTCGTCGAGCAAGGGTTCAATGGTTCCGGCTCGGCTCTCACTACTTTTTTTGAAGCGAGACCCACCTGTGAGAGGCTCCACCGCAGTACTTCGGCAGCCCGAGTCGTACCCCGAAGGCCGGCTCCCCACTGATGTCCAGCGACTGCCACGACCACCAGCCCTTGGTCGCGCGGTCGAGTTGGCCTTCCTGCGCTGGCAAAAACGCCGGCTGGCGCCCACCGAGCGCTTCTGGCGCGACTTCGGCTTTCGTATCGTCAGCTCCACGCCTCAGCGCCTTGTGGCGCGAGGGACCGGGACGGCGCCGTGTATTGCAATCGCCGAAGCCGCACCTCAGGACCGCTTCGTCGGCCCCGCGTTTCTCATGTCGGACGAAACCGATCTGCACCGCTACGTGGAGCAGATGGGGGCGCATTGGCTGCCCCTCGAAATCCTGCCGGCGGGCGGGCGCGGTGTTGAGCTGCTTGACCCAGCCGGTCGTAGCGTATGGCTGCTGCAGGATCAACGGCGGGTCGCGTCACTGCCGATGCGCAAGGCCGTCCCGCCGGACACCAACACAGCTCAGCACACCCCCCGCGTCAACCTCGCTGTGCGCACGCCCATCGAACCGGCGCGCATCGTCCGACTCGGGCATTTGGTCCTGCAGACGGTGGACTTCGCGCGCATGGCCGAGTGGTACATGCATGCACTCGGGCTGATTCCCACGGATGTGCAGTACCTTTCCGACGGCAGCCCTAGTCTCGCGTTCTGCCGGCTCGATCTCGGTGCTCAACCCGCTGATCACCACACACTGGTGATCGTCGGCGGCATCGAGGAAAAGATCGAGCACAGCGCCTACGAGGTCATCGATCTGGATGCGCTCGGACAGGGACAGCAGGTGCTTCGCGCCCAGGGTCACCGGCACATGTGGGGCATTGGCCGACACTTGCTCGGCAGTCAGCTCTTCGACTACTGGTTCGATCCCGACGGCTTCGAGTACGAGCACTACACGGACGGCGACGTCTTCACCGCAGATGTGGAGACTGTCTACTCACCACTCGAATTCGGCGGCATCTGGTCCTGGGGCGCCGACGCGCCCGCATCGATGAAGCCCAAAAAGAACCTGCGCACCCTCCTGCAGGTGCTGAAGCTCGTTCTCCGCGGGGACATCACGCCCCAGCGTCTCAAGCTCATGAGCGCGGCACTCGGTGCGCCCGCTCGCCCTTGGCTCTAACTCTCCCTCAATCACACACCATGTCCTGCACGATCATTCGATACGCCGAAGACGGCATGCCTCGATGGGGCGTCAAGTTCGGGCGCCTTATCGCCCCCTTGCAAGTCAATGCGTCCAGCACCGGCGAGCTTCTTTCCGGCCACTGGAGTCTGCTCTGGGCCACCCAGGCGGCGCAGGCCGTGGTGCCGATCGAAAACGTCCAGCTTCTGCCGCCGGTGACACATCATCAACAGTTCATCTGCCAAGGCGTGAATTACCGCAGCCATATCGCCGAATCGGGCCTGCGCGCCGACGACTTCCCCTTCAACACAATCTTCACCAAGGCGCCTTCGTGCATCACGGCGGCGGATGCGCCGGTGCCCCGCCCCGCTCATGTTCACCTGCTCGACTATGAGATCGAGCTCGGTATCGTGTTGCGTAGGCAGTTGCCCGCCGGCACGCAGGTGACCAGCGACGGGCTGCCGCAGTGGCTGGCCGGGGTGACGATCGTCAATGACCTGTCCGCACGTGACATCCAGTTGCCGCAAGGCCAGTTCTACAAGGGCAAGAGTTACAGAGGCTTCGGCCCGGTCGGTCCCGTCCTGGTTCTGCTGACGCCGCAGGAGTGGGCACGCTGGCCCGAATTGCACCTGCGCCTGGGCGTCAACGGCCAGACGCGGCAGGACGCCTACTGCGCTGAGATGATCCATGGCCCCGCGGCCACGCTCACCGAACTCTCGGCGCTGCACGATCTTCATCCCGGCGACCTGATTGCCACCGGAACGCCCGCGGGCTGCGCCGCGCGCGCGCCGGGAAAGGCCGCGATGTTCATGGCCAAACACCTGCTCAGCGACGCCGGCAAGTGGCGTATGTTCGTGAGCAAGGGGCGCACCAATCCGGCCTACCTGCGGCCGGGCGACTGCATCAGCGCGTCGATTCGCACCGACGACGGTGCCATCGACCTCGGAGAACAGACGACTTCGATCACCGCACCATGAACGCGCCGCTCCCCAATCTCACTGTGCCGCGGCTCGACACTGACATCCTGCTGGTCGGGCTCGGTCCAGTCGGCGCCGCGCTGGCGAATCTGCTCGGCCGCTACGGCGTGCGCGTGATCGCCATCGACAAGGCGACCGCCATCTTCGAAAAGCCGCGCGCGATCGCGCTGGACAACGAGGCGCTGCGCATACTTCAAATGGCCGGCGTGCGCGATGGCGAGTTCGAGACCGTCGCCATCCCGCAAGTGCTGTACCACTCCCCGCTGTTCGGCCGCTTCGCCTGCATCAACAGCGCCGGCATCATCGACGGGCACCCTGCGCTCGTCACCTTCTACCAGCCGGAGCTCGAGCGGCTGCTGCGCGAGAAGCTTGCGCAGTATCCGGGCATCGAGGTGCGGCTCGGCAGCGAGCTCGCCGCCTTCGTGGACGATGGCCGGTTCATCCATGCGCGGCTGGAGGACGCCGTCGGCCATGAGACCCAGGTGCGCGCGCGGTACCTCGTCGGGGCCGACGGCGCAGGTTCGCTGGTACGGCGCACGCTGGGTCTGGACTTCGAAGGCCGCAGTTTCTACCAGGACTGGCTGATCGTCGATGCGCTCGATGTGCCGGCCCCGATCGACCACGTCGAGTTCATCTGCGACCCGCGGCGCCCCACCCCGCGCATGGCGGCTCCCGGCGGTCGGCAGCGGTGGGAGTTCATGCTTCGCCGCGGCGAGCGGCCAGAAGAGATGGAGAGACCGGAGTCGGTGCGGCGATTGCTCGCGCCTTGGTGCGACAGCGAGCGCATCCGTATCGAGCGCACGGCGGTCTATCGCTTCCATGCGCGCGCGGCGAAGCGCTTCTCCAAGGGCCATTGTTTCCTCGCGGGCGATGCTGCGCACATCACGCCGCCTTTCGCCGGCCAGGGCCTGGTCGCCGGACTGCGCGACGCGGCCAATCTGGCCTGGAAGCTCGCCTGGGTCGTGCAGGGACGGACGAACGAGCGGGTGCTCGACAGCTACGACACCGAGCGAAGGCCCCATGCCATGAAGATCATCCGCCTGGCGCGCATGCTCGGCGCGATCGTGATGCCGCAACACCGCGCCGCCGCGTTCGCTGTGCACGGTCTGATGAGCCTGCTGCGCCTGCTGCCGGCCGGCCGCGCGATGTTCGAGGACATGAAGATCAAGCCGCAAAACACCTTCGCCCGAGGCTTGTTCTGGCGCGTGCGCGGCAGCGAGCGGCTGCGTGCCGGGGCCATGCTGCCGCAAGGCTGGGTTCGGCCAGCCGTCAATGGCGTGCCGATCCTCAGCGACGACGCTCTGGGACTGCAATGGGCGCTGATCGGCTTTGGCGTAGATGCCTCAGCCAAGATTCCGGCCGAGCTGCTGCAGCGCTGGCAAGCTTCAGGCGCACGGGTGTGGCAGTGGTGCCAGCGATCGCAGGCGCAGCATCTCGCACCGCCTGCGCAGCGGCTGGAGGCGCTCGATGAGGCCCTTCTGCCGCGCCGGGTACCACTTGGCTGGGTCGCGATCGTCAGGCCTGACCGCTGCGTGCTGGCGGAAGGCCCGGTAGCCGACTGCGAGGCAATGCTGCGGCGAGCGCTTGAGCTCGTCGCGCCGCCTGGGGCGACATCGCCGACTCCGGCCCATGACATGGAGGGCGCCCACCATGCGGCGTGAACTGGTATGCACAGTGGCGGCTTCGCCACCGCACCTGGCCGTGCGCAGTGTCGAACCGCCCCATCCCGGCGCTGGCGACGTTCTGGTGCGAGTGCACGCCACCTCGGTAAACCCGATCGATGTCAAGCGCGCGGCCGGCTATGGCAGTCGCCTGCTGGGGCTCAAGGGCGCTTCGCGCTTTCCGCTCGTGCTGGGCAACGACGTCGCCGGCACCATCGAAGCTGTGGGCACCGGTGTGACCCGCTTCGCGCGCGGGCAACGCGTGTTCGGTCTGCTCGCCACCGGCCGGGCGGGCGGCGCGCATGCATCACACGTCGCGGTGCCGCAGGACCTCTTGCTGCCCGCCCCGCACGACGCGGATCCGACCGCGCTCGCTGTGCTGCCCTATTCGTTTACCACGATGTGGCTCGCCCTGCGCTCGACCGGGATCGACCCATCCAACGGACAGGGGGCCCGCGTGCTGATCAACGGGGCCAGCGGTGGCCTGGGGCGGCTGGCCATTCAGGTGCTTCGCCATTGGGGCAGCGAGATCACCGCGATCTGCGGGAGAGGTCAACGGCAGGCGGGCCTGGACATCGGTGCCGCGATGGCCGTCGAGCATGGCCCGGCTTGCATCCAGTCACTGCCCGCGGATTTCGACGTGGTGCTGAACTTCGCGAACTGGGACGACGAGGCGCTCCTCGCGTCGCGCCTTGGCGCGCAGGCCCTCGGCCATGCGACCACGGTTCACCCATTGCTCGCGAACTTCGACCGGCTGGGATGGATGGGTGGGGCGTGGGCCAGCCGCAACGACCGGGCCCGGGTCCGCGCCATCATCGCTTCGCGGGCACCGAAGGCCAGCTACGGCTGGACCCTCTTCAAGCCCGATCGCGACGCCCTCGAGGCGCTCGCCGAGGGCGTTCGAGCCCGAAGGCTCGCGCTGCCGATCGGCATCGCCGTGCCCTTCGACAACGCCATCGCCGCGTTCGACCATGTGTCGGCCGGTCAACCCGGCCGAGCGGTTCTGCTGCCTTGACGCCACTGTCAAACTGGTGAAAGAAATTGGTGAAAGCATGAACGGAATCGCTTCCATGGCAGACGTGCTCGTTCTCGAAAGGGAGCACGGCGGTCTACTGCCGAACAGTACTTACGAAATGATCGGCGCGGCAGCGCGCGCCCACCCCGACGCGCCGGCGCTGTCCTTCTTTCTACGCATCGAAGATCATGCGCGACCGGAAGTCTGGAACTACGAGACGCTGTTCGCCCGCATCACGGCGACAGCAAACTTCCTCCACGGGTTGGGTGTCGGCGCCGACGATGTCGTCGCCTTCGCGCTCCCGAATCTGCCGCAAACGCATCTCGCGGTCTGGGGCGGCCAGGCGGCCGGAATTGCGTTCGCAATCAATCCGTTGCTGGAGCCCGCGGCCATCGTCGAACTGCTCAACGCCGCGGAAGCGAAGGTGCTGGTCACGCTAGCACCCTTTCCAGACATGGACCTGTGGACGAAGCTGCGGCCGCTGCTCGACCGTGTCCGCAGCCTCGAGCACGTCGTGCTTGTCGACCTGGCCGGCGAGATCCCCGGGGTCGCGGGCGTGGCTCCGAGCGAGGCAGGGGGTCGCTTCAGCGTTCACGACTTCGCGCAGGGGCTGCGGAGGCAGCCGGTGGACCGCCTCGTCAGCGGGCGCGTGATCCGCCCCGGCGACCGGTCGTCCTATTTCTGCACCGGCGGCACCACCGGCGCGCCCAAGATCGCGATGCGCACCCATGCCAACGAGGTGGCCAACGCCTGGAGCATCGGGCAGTTCCTCGGCGACGGCATCGCGGCGGGAAAAACTCTCTTCTGCGGGCTGCCACTGTTCCATG
The DNA here is from genome assembly GCF_056403395.1 of Variovorax sp. P2_H12. NCBI lineage: Bacteria > Pseudomonadati > Pseudomonadota > Betaproteobacteria > Burkholderiales > Comamonadaceae > Variovorax > Variovorax sp. P2_H12. The sequence continues at coordinate 28,343 of NZ_JBFUFO010000053.1, forward strand.
TCAACGGCGTCCTGGTGACCGGCCTGCTGCCTTTTTCTCGCGGCGCACACGTGATCCTCGGCACGCCTGCGGGCTATCGCGGCGACGGCGTCATCAAGCACTTCTGGGAGCTGGTCGAGCACCACCGGATCAACTTCTTCAGTGGTGTCCCGACGGTCTATGCGGCACTGATGCAGCAACCGACGCAGGGTCGCGACCTCAGTTCGCTGGAATACGGGCTCTGCGGGGCCGCACCGATGCCGGTGGAACTGATGCGCGCCTTCCAGGAATTCACGGGGCTGAAGATCCTCGAGGGTTACGGCCTGACCGAGGGAACCTGCGTCAGCACCTGCAATCCTCCGCTGGGCGAGCGGCGCGCCGGGTCGATCGGCCTGCGCGTGCCCTTGCAGGCCATGAAAGCCGTCGTGCTGGACGACGCAGGGGTTTACGCGCGCGACTGCGCGGTCGGCGAGGCAGGCGTGCTCGCGATCAGCGGTCCCAATGCATTTGCCGGCTATCGCGACCCCGATCAGGCCAAAGGGCTCTGGCTGGATCTGGGCGACGGCCGGCGATGGATGAACACCGGCGACCTGGGCCGACAGGACGCGGAAGGCTACTTCTACCTGACCGGACGAAAGAAGGAGCTCATCATCCGCGGCGGCCACAACATCGACCCCGCGAGCATCGAGGAGCCGCTGCACCAACATCCGTCCGTGCAACTCGCCGCCGCGGTCGGCCGCCCCGACGTGCACGCGGGCGAACTGCCGGTCGCCTACGTGCAACTCAGGCCCGGCTTTCGCACGACCGAGGAAGAGCTGCTGTCCTTCGCCAGGGACCAGATCACCGAACGCGCAGCAGTGCCGAAGGCGATCAGGGTGGTGACGGCCATGCCGCTGACCGGCGTCGGCAAGATCTTCAAGCCCGAGCTCAGGCAGCGCGAGATCATGGATGCGCTGCGCGCAGCACTGCACGAGGCGGGCGCCCCGACTTCTCGGCTCGAGGTCATCAATGACCCGCGCCTCGGCGTTCAGGTCGAGGTCACGATGACGCGCAGCGCTACTGTCGGCATCGCCCGCAGGATCCTGGGCCAGTTTCCGTTCCGCTTCGAAGTGTCGTGAACAAGCTGCGATCAATGACATAGTTCGAACGGATGGTGGCTTCGCGGCATAGGCCCGCGGGCCGGGCAAAGGAAGACGGCGAACACATCCGGTCATCGCGAGCGGGATGACCCGTGCTGCCTATCAGTCGCTGGGGCACGCCGTGGTGGCTGCACCGACGCGCTCCAACTCCTTGCTGGAGGACGCGATCGAGCGGCTGCGCATCCGCAGGCGCATCGTGCTCAGCACGCCGGGGCACCTGAGCCTGCCCGCCATCATCGCCGCCACGGACCTGGTGGCGAGCGTCCCGCCAGGCACCGCCGTCGATCTCGCGCGCAATCGCTCAGCCCGTGCATCAATCCCCCTCGTGCATGTCTTCGAGGTTGACCTTCCCGCAACGGTGTAGGCTGAGCAGCTCGCGCCTGTTACGTCTTGCTGCGGGCGTTTCGGTGTGATCCTTTGACGCTGGGCGATTGTTGCGTCACAGTGCCAAGTCCGTCACACCAACCTCGACAAGGAGCTTCCTCATGATCAGGTCCATCGTTCGCACCCTGCCGGCCGCCGTGGCCCTGGCATCCGCGTGCATTGGCGTGTCGGCCGTCGCACAAAGCGAAGCCAAGAAACTAGAAAAAGACGCCGAGAAAGCTTGGGACGCGACCAAGACTGACACCAAGAAGGCCGAGAAGGCGACCGGCAAGGCGGTTGACAATGCGGCGTCCGGCGCTGCATCAGACTCACGCAAGGTTGGCAACAAGGTCGGCGAGGAGATTCCGGGCACGCCCCAGAATGAAGCCGACAAGAAAAAAGCTGCCAAGCCCTGATCCCCGAGCCGTTTGTCGCACATCGGCTTCGTGCTGGCGCGCTCGCGCGGATAGCTCGACAAGAATGCCTCCTTGGCGCCACCCATCGAGCGACTGCGCATTGCGCACGGCCGGCATCGCTTTTCAGTGTGGGACGGAGTGAGGCAACGAAAGTCTGCTCTGCCGCCTCCAGAACAGATTCTCGGATGTCGCTTTCGGCCGGAACGCCAGTTCGCGACATTCGGAAGCAGCCGCTCAAGCCATGATGGGGCACGAAGAGGCGGTGCCCGCTTGTCTTTACCATGCGTCCGTTGCGGCGTCCAACTCGCGCTGGATGCGCGCCCTTAGAGCGAGCAGCGTTGGAGCAAGGTCGCGCACCACCGCCGCCAATGGTTCAGCCGTCGACAAGCTCACATTCAAGGCATAAAGCGAACCCTTGAACAGTAGTGCAGTCGCCACCGCGACGACTTCAGGCTGCCAAGCGGCGGCGCAGAAACCCTTTTCCTCAACATCGTGGATCGCGGCCGTGAGCGCCGGCTCGAGCTCGGCCCAGTGCGTACGCCGGGTCCGGCGAAAGTGTGCGAACAGGGCCTTGCGCTGTCCTTCCGGCGCGGTTGCAAGATATGCACGACCGAGGGAGGTCAGCTCCATGGGGACACGTTGGCCTGAAACGACCCTTCGCAGAGAAGGCCGACGGTTATATCGGATCGATTCGAGGTAAACCATTTCGTCCCGATCGGGAGCGGCCAGGCCCACGTTGACCCTTTCCGCCTGGGCGACGTCGCGCATATGCGGCGCAGCAATGGCGAGCGCGGTGGAGCCCGTGCGCATTGCGTGTGCCAGGCTAAGGACCGCTGGAGCCAGGCGATACGCCCTGGTGCGTGGTTCCACCTGCAGGTACCCCGCCCCCACCAGCGTCTGCGTCAGGCGGCTCACCGTCGAACGGGAGAGACCTGTTCGTTCCGCGATCTCGGCGTTGCCCAGTAGTTCCGAGCCGGGGCGGAACGACCGCAGGATCTCGATGCCTCGCTCCAGAGACCTGTTCGCGGGCGAGACACCGGGCTTCTCGGCGCCAAGCGACTGTGCGAGTTTTGATGTGCTCATGAGATTCAGAAGGCCCCCATACAGGGCCGCACGGTGCCATCAGACAAGTGTAGTGAATTCCACTGGTTGGAATCGATGGGATGTCAAACGAACCAAGCCTTCCTATGCTACGACTCATGGCAGCTTCACCCGGAAGCCCCAAAGAAACGAGACCTTAGCCCGCGTGGCAGGAGACACCCCCATGACCTTGCTCTTGCGTTCCTTTCTGTGCCGTTTGGCCGGCTGCCTGGCCGCGACCGCGCTGGCAGCCTCCGCAGCCTTCGCTGCGTTTCCCGACAAGCCCGTCAAGCTGGTTGTCCCCTTCGCCCCGGGCGGCGGAACGGATGCCATTGCACGTGCGCTGGGCGTAGGCATGTCCCGGGTGTTGGGCCAGTCTGTCATCGTCGACAACAAGCCCGGCGCGGGCACGATCATCGGCAGCGATGCCGTGGCCAAGAGTGCCCCCGACGGCTATACGGTGCTGGTGTCGACCTTTGCGCATGCCGTCAACCCAAGCCTGATGGCCAAGCTCCCCTACGACACGCAGAAGGCGTTCGCACCCGTCATCTTGCTGGCGCGAGGTCCGAACGTTCTCGTGGTGCGTGAGGACAGTCCTTGCAAGTCGGTGGCAGACGTGGTGGCAGCTGCGCGTGCCAATCCAGGCAAGCTCACCTATGCCTCGCAGGGCAACGGCACTTCGGCACATCTTGCGGGCGAGATGTTCACGAACCTTGCCAAGGTACAGATGACGCACGTTCCCTACAAGGGCGCCGGCCCGGCCCTGACCGATCTGCTTGGGGGCCAGGTCGACATGATGTTCGCCACCGCCGCAGCGGCCTCGTCCCAAGTCGCTGGCGGCAAACTGCGCGCCATTGGGGTCACCTCGTCACGCCGCGCACCGGCCCTGAAGGACGTGCCTGCCATCGCGGAGACCGTTCCCGGCTATGCGGTCGAGAGTTGGTACGGCCTGTTCGCTCCGGCGGCCACGCCGACCGACGTGATCGGCAAACTGAACGCCGCGGCGAAGAAGGCGACCGAGAGTGCCGAGTATCGCAAGATGCTCGAACCGGAAGGTCTTGCCGTGAGCGCCGGCACCCCTGCTGAACTCGGTGACTTCGTCGACTCCGAGACCACTCGCTGGTCGCGGATCGTCAAGGAAAACAACGTCAAGGTCGACTGAGATCGAAGAAGGATGCATCCCATGGACTACGCCCTGATCCAACTGCAGGTCGAACGCGGCATCGCCACGCTCACCTTCAACCGCCCCGAGAAGCGCAACGCGATGAGCGACGAACTGCGCACCGAGTTCATCCACGCCCTGGAGCGCGTTGCCGCCGACAAGGGCATTCGGGCCCTGGTGCTCACCGGCGCCGGCAAAGGCTTCTGCGCCGGCGGTGACATCGCGGGCATGGAGCGCCGGATGAATGCGCCGGCCGGCGAGATCGCCTTCAATGGCTGGCACCGGCAGCAACGTGTCCATCACACGCAAGCGTTGCTGCATACGATGCCCAAGCCTGTGATTGCGGCCGTGAACGGCGCCGCATCTGGCCTTGGCGCGGACACTGCGCTCGCATGCGACTTCATCATCGCCAGCGAGTGGGCCAGCTTCACCTGGTCCTACATCCACCGGGGCATCATCCCTGACGGCGGCGGCATGTACTTCCTGCCGCGCCGGGTCGGCTTGCCAAAAGCCAAAGACCTGATCTTCACCGGGCGCAAGGTGGACGTCGACGAAGCGCTCGCCTTGAGCATCGTGGACCGCAAGACCACCGCAGACCGGCTTGTGGCCGATGCGCAGGCCTGGGCTGCCGAATTGAGCAAGGGCTCCGCGACGGCGCTCGCGCTCTCCAAGATGATCGTCAATCAGACCTTCGAGCTGCCGGCCCAGCAGGTCTTCGCCCAGGGCAGCCAGGCGCAGGGCATCTGCTACACGAGCACCGAACACCGCGAATCGGTCCAGGCTTTCCTGGCAAATGCCGATGCGAACTCCAATGGCGCTGCCAAGGGATGACGGACATGGAAGCCCTCACCCGTTTGCTCCAGCCCCGAAGCGTCGCCGTGATCGGCGCCTCGGGCGATCCGGCCAAGACCGCCGGCAGGCCTGTGTCATACCTCCTGAAGCATGGCTTCGCCGGCACGGTCTACCCCGTGAACCCGAAGCTCGATCGCATCGGCGAGTTGACCTGCTACCGCGATGTGGCCTCGCTGCCGGAGGTTCCTGACGTCGGCATTGTCCTGTTGGGAGCGGAGCGGGCCCATATCGCCGTTCGTGAGCTTGCCGATCGCGGCGCGGCCGCGGCCATCGTGCTGGCGAGCGGCTACACCGAGACCGGCGATGAAGGCGCGCGGCGCCAGCAGCAATTGCTCGAAGCCGCAGGGAGCATGCGCATCCTGGGTCCCAACACCATTGGCCTGGTGAACTTGACCGACGACATCGTGCTTTCGGCCAGCGGCGCGCTCGAGATGGATCATTTCCATGCAGGTGCCATCGGCGTGGTGTCGCAGAGTGGTGGCATCCTTGGCGCGCTGTTGTCGCGTGCTGCGGCCCGGGGCATCGGGCTGTCGAAGCTGGTCTCGACCAGCAACGAGGTGGATCTCGAGTTGGCCGATTTCGTCGACGCGCTGGTCGACGATCCGGCGACGCAGGTCATCGCGCTGTACATCGAAGCGATCCGGTACCCGGAGAAATTTCGCGCTGCCGCGATCAGAGCTGCGCGTGCCGGCAAGCCCATCGTCGCCTTCAAGATCGGGCGCTCCGAGGCGGGCGCCAAGGCTGCGGTGTCGCACACGGGTGCGCTGGCCGGCGCTGACCGCATGTATGACGCCTTGTTTCGCCAGACCGGCGTCATCCGGGCGCAGACCTTCGGCGATCTGCTCGAAATCCCGGCCGCCCTCGCAACAGGGCGCGTCTTGCGCGGCAAGCGGGTCGCCATCCTGACCTCCACTGGCGGTGCCGGCACACTCGTGTCCGACAGCCTGGGTGTTTCCGGATTCGAGACTCCCGTGCCGGACGAACAAACGGCGGCGGCCCTGCGAGCCCTGCAGACCGGCGACCACGCAGCGCTGGATCGCAATCCGATCGACGTCACTCTGGCGGGCCTGCAACCGGATCTGTTGCGCGGCGCGATCAAGGCACTGCTGGCGAGTCCGACCTATGACGCCTTGGTCATCATCGTCGGTTCGTCGGGCGTCGGCAGGCCCGAGTTGATGGCCGGCGCGATCGAGAACTGCCTGACGCATTCAGACAAGCCGGTTCTCGCCTACGTCAGCCCGCATGCGCCCGAAGCCGCGACGCTACTCACGCAACGCGGCGTTCCCGCATTCGTTTCCGCGGAAAGTTGTGCGGCGGCGCTGGCGGGAATGTTTCAAGCGAGCCAATGGGAAGCGCCAGCCGCGGACCCCGCCTTCGATGCTCGCGTGCAATTGCACGACCTGCCCACAGGCTCGCTGGATGAGGCGCAGGCCAAGCAGCTGTTCGCATCCTTCGGTGTGCCCTGCGCAACTGAACTGGTCGTCGAAGACGCGGAGGCAGCCGAGTGCGCCGCGCGCGAGCTTGGGGGGCGGGTGGTCCTGAAGATTCTCTCCAGCGAGATCACACACAAGAGCGATGTAGGCGGTGTGGCCGTCAACGTCTTGCCCGAAGAGATTGGAGTGCGGCTCAATGCGATGGCAGCCGACGTGGAGCGAAATACGGGCGTTCATCCCAGGCGCTTTCTGGTGCAGGAGATGGTGAGCGGCGGCATCGAACTGATCCTCGGCATGCACCGCGATCCACTCGGCACGGCCATCCTGCTTGGCATGGGAGGGGTCACCGCTGAGCTGTTCAATGACACGACGATCCGCCTGCTGCCGGCGGAAGGCGGCCTCAGCGGGGAAGAGGCCTTGGCCATGGCACGTGAACTCAAGACCTGGCCGCTGCTCGATGGCTTTCGTGGACGCCCCAAGGCTGACGTGCAAGGGCTGGTCGATGCCATCGCCGCCTTCTCGCGCATGGCCACGCAACTGGGCGATCGCTTGGTGGAGGCCGAGATCAATCCGCTCTTTGTCCTGCCTCAAGGCGGGGGCGTGCGTGCCGCCGATGGGGTCGTCGTGCTCCGCTGAACACTGTGAGTCCAGCCAACGGGCAAAATGCAGCGGTTGCCGTCCTTCCCTGCCGGTCGGTGAACTCGCGCTGTAACGCCGGTTCCGGTCATCCCGGTGCCACAGAGATCTCCGCATCGACGACCGGTTTCAAGGTGGTGCCGACATAGCCGAGTCAAGCGGCGCCGAAACGGCCAAGCAAGCGCGTCGCGGCCTACGTCAACCCTCAAAGCGGACTTGTGCAGGCTGCACGGGGTTTTTGCCGCTGGCTCAAGGGCCTGCTCAGGGGGCGCGTCAACGAACGACGTTGACACTGGAGAGCAGTCCGGCGACTGCCACGAGGGCCGTGTAGCGGCCGTCATTCAGCGCGGAGGAAGCGGGGGGCGCGCATTGACCTCCCCTGTCCGTAGCGCCTTGGCAACAAATGCAAACGAGTCTCATTTAAATCTTTACAATTCGCTCGCCGCGCTCAGCGGCCGTCATTGGTGGCGTCAGCGAACCCGCGCGAGCGGTGTTGCGCTCTGCACGCGCCAGCGCTCCACCCAGAACAGTTTCAAGGCAGGGCATTGCCGCTGTTCGCCCCCCAAAGGCGAACAGCCTGGCATGCGCGGCCGTGCCTGCGCGGCTTCATCAACAAGCATTGCCAAACATGAAGCCCTCTCAGCCCCTCCGCCGCCCTGCGTGGCCCTTGTCCCTCCTGGCCAGCGCCGTGCTGGCTTCGCTGTCCTGTGTCAGCTTCGCGCAGAACGCGCCGGCCACCAGCGCTTCGACGCTGCAGGAGGTGACGGTCAGCGCCAACGAGGACAAGGGCTATGCCCCCGCCACCACCCGCACCGCCACCAAGGGCAGCGCGCCGCTGCGCGACGTCCCGCAGTCGGTCAACGTGGTGACCGAGCAATTGATCAGGGATCAGAACGCCACCTCGATGGAAGCCGCGCTGCGCAACGTGCCGGGCGTGACCATGAACCACGGCGACGGCCAGCGCGACCAAGTGCTGATCCGCGGTTTCAGCGCAATTTCGGACATGTTCGTGGACGGCGTTCGCGACGACGCGCTGTACTTTCGCGACCTGTCGGACACCGAGCGCATCGAGGTGCTCAAGGGCCCGGCCGCGGTGCTCTACGGCCGCGGCTCCTCGGGCGGCATCATCAACCGCGTGACCAAGAAGCCGATCTTCGGCAGCCCCTTCGGCGGCGAGGTGTCGCTGGGCGTGGGCAACTACGGCTACAAGCGCGCCACCGCCGACCTCAACACGGCCATCGGCGAGACCATGGCGTTTCGCCTGAACGTGGCGGGCGAGGATTCCGACAGCTACCGCGACCAGCAGTTCCTCCAGCGCTACAACATCGCGCCTTCGCTGGCGATCAAGCTAAGCCGTGAGACCGACCTGCTGCTGCAATACACCAACCTGCGCGACGAACGGCTGACGGACTTCGGCGTGCCGGCCCTCAACGGCCGTCCGGTCGACGTGCCGCGCGGCACCTACTACGGCTCGGCCCATGCCAGGCGCGACGACACCGTGACCAGCAAGGTGCAAAGCTTCACCGCCACCTTGAACCACCGCTTCAGCGACACGCTGGAGGTGCGCAACACCACCCGCTTTGCCGACTACCAACTGGACCGCAACAACACCCTGCCCAGCGGCACCACCGACCCGGTGGCATTGACCGTGGGCCGCACGCGCGGCTTTGTCGACCGCGACGAGAGCGGCTGGTTCAACCAGACCGACCTCACCTGGCGCAACGAGCTCGGGGGCTTGCAGCAGGAATGGCTGGTGGGCGCCGAGTTGGGCGTGCAGCGCAAACGCGCCTACACCGTGTCATCCAACGTCGGCTATCAGCGTGTGAACATCTTCAATCCGGTGGTGGATCCGCTGCCGATTCCGGCTGCCGCCTTCGCGGCCGACAGCGCCATTCCCAGCGACAGCGAGTTCCGGACCGCCGCCCTGTACGTCCAGGACCAGATCACCCTGGCGCCGCAATGGAAGGCGCTGGTGGGGTTGCGCTATGACGACTACCGGCAAGAGACGAGCTTCGACCGCAAGCTGGACACCTTGCAGCGCACCGACCGCGACTTCAGCCCGCGCGCCGGCCTGGTTTTCCAGCCGACGCAGGCGCAGTCCTACTACATCTCGTGGAGTCGCTCCTTTCAGCCCTCGGGCGAGAACTTCGCCCTGAGTACCGGCACGGTGGATGCCGACCCCGAGATCACGGTGAACCGGGAAATCGGCGCCAAGTTCGAGCTGCTGGAGGGCCAGCTCAACTTCACCACCGCCCTGTTCAACCTGGAGCGCTCGGGCATGAAGAACACCGACCCGAACAACCCGCGCCGCCAGATCAACGTGGGCACCCAGCGCACCAACGGGCTGGAACTGGCGCTCAACGGCCGCCTGCCGGGGCACTGGGACGTGAGCGCCGGCTATGCCTTCCTCGATGCCGAGATGACCAAGTCGCTCGCCACCGTGAGCCAGCAGCAGTTGCCGATCGGCGCGCCGATCCGTGTGCAGGGCCAGGCCGCCGCGCTGACGCCGCGCAACTCGGCCTCCTTCTGGGTCATGAAGGAGCTGGGCGGGGGCTTTTCCGCCGGCGGCGGGCTGAACTACGTGGGCGAACGCTACGCCTCGCTGACCAACCGGGTCACGCTCCCCTCCTATCTGACGACCGACCTGGCGGTGAGCTACAAGACCGGCCGCTACGATGTCCAGCTCAACCTGAAGAACATCGCCGACACCGGGTACTACGTCTCGGGTCACGGCTCGGTGGACAACCTGATCATGCCGGGACCGGGGCGCGAACTGCAGCTCACGCTGCGCGCGAAGTTCTAGGCTGTGCCGGCGAACACCGTCGTGGGACGCAAGTTCTGGGTCACCGTCCACCGGTACTGCGGCCTGCTCGCGATGGGCTTGCTGCTGGTCACTGCACTCACCGGCAGCGTGATCGCGTTCGAGCACGAGATCGATGCGTGGCTGAACCCCACGCTGCTGCGCACCGGCCATGACCGGCCGCCCCTGCCGCCGGACACGCTGATCGCGCGGGTCGAGCAGGCCGATCCGCGACTTCGGGTGAGCCTGTTCCCGCTGGACGCGCGGCCCGGCCAAGCGTACGAGCTCCGCGTGGCGCCGCGCACCAACCCGCTGACCGGCGATCCCTGGCCGCTGGACTTCGACCGGCTGTTCATCGATCCCGCGACCGGCGAGGTACTTGGCAGACGCCAATGGGGCGCCTTGAAGGTCGATCGCGTGCACTTGATGACTTTCCTGAACGTGCTGCACCGAAAGTTCCAGCTGCCTGGGCCCTGGGGAATGTGGTTGACGGGCACCGTCGCATTGGTCTGGCTCAGCGCTTCGCTCGTCGGCACGTACCTCAGCTTGCCGCGCCGGCTGATCCGGCCGGCACGCAGTGGCGGGGCTGCAGGCGCGCCGTCGCCGAGCTTCTGGCGGCGCTGGAAGCCGGCATGGCAGATCAAGCGCGGAGCGTCATGGATCCGGACGAACTTCGACCTGCATCGGTCCGTTGCGCTGTGGAGCCTGCCGGTGGCCGTGACGTTGGCCGTCTCGGGGGTCTACTTCAGCCTGGGCAACGAAGTATTCCGGCCTGTCGTTCGCCTGTTTGCACCGATCACGCCGAACCCCCTGCAGGCGCTGCCGCGCCGGGCTTCTCCTGCGCCGCCGCCGGCCCTTGCCATGCAGGCCGCCGTGGAGCGCGCCCGGGTCCATCTTCCGCCGCCCGCTCGGTCGTTCCTGCCCTGGTACGCGAGCCATGTTCCCCATCTCGGCGTCTACCGCGTGGCCTTCAAGGAGGACGGCATGCGGGAACGTCTGCTGCGCTTGCGCTACGAGCAGCTGTTCATCGACGACCAGACCGGCGATCTCAAGAGCATCAGCGGCTATGACAGCGGAACAGGCGCCGATCGCTTCCTCATCTGGCAATACCCGCTCCATACGGGCCGTGTACTGGGGTGGTGGGGGCGCGTGCTCGTCAGTCTGGCCGGGCTGCTGACAGCGTCCCTGTGCGTCACCGGCCTCCTGGTCTGGTGGACCAAGCGAGCGGCATCCGGAAGACGCGCGGCGCGATGACCCTTCGCCGACGGCAGTGTGCTGCTCCAGCGGCACGCGACAGCGAACCTTCGACGAGCCCATGCGCGCCAGATCTGACGCTTCAATGCGGCTGCCCCAGCTGTTCCAGAATGGCCGGATTCTCGAGCGTCGAGGTGTCCTGGGTGATGGCCTCGCCCTTGGCAAGGCTGCGCAGCAGGCGCCGCATGATCTTACCGCTGCGCGTCTTCGGAAGATTCTCTCCAAAGCGGATGTCTTTGGGCTTTGC
>NZ_JBFUFO010000054.1:0-38884 GCF_056403395.1 Variovorax sp. P2_H12
ATCCTCCATCGTGACTGGAATGTCTTCCGGGAAGTCTGAAGGAATCCAGCCCGGCGCATAGGGGGCGGCGGTGATGATCAGAGGCTGCTGGTTCTCAGGATACAGGTGGCCGTCAAGGAAGTTCATGGTGAGGGGTCTCCGAGATGAAAGGTGAATATCGAGAATGTCGAACTGGATAGAAAAACTCAGTGCGGGACGTCGTCTGCGATCCCGGCGTGCTTCGACGTGGGTTGCGTGACGCTGGTCAGCATGGCCAATGACCAGCCAATCAAGACCATGGCAGAGCGTGCAAATTGCTTCAGTTTCATCTTTGTCTCCAAGTCTTTCGTTTCTCGGACCGCTGTGCCAACGCAGGCAGTATCCGGCGCAGCGGCGACAAGTCCTTGCTTATTTGGGACACAAGTTTGTCAATTTGGGCAGGAAGACATTGCTGGCACTGCTTGTCTTTGAAGCGGCGCGAAGTCGATTGCTTCGCCTCCTTACATCGATGAATCTATTCGGTCGTGTACAGACGGTTGATCGTCTCGGCCAAGGCGTTGTCGTCGATGCCGCGACCATGGCCCACAATCAGGCCAGCATCGTGAAGCGCCAGCTGGAAACCGGACCTGAGTGATCGGCGGCCGCTCGCGCGAACAGCACTCATCGATACGCCCACGCCTGGAGTCTTCCGAATGTCCGACCTGCCATCGCTCGCCACCCTTGCCGCCCGCGTCGGCGCCGCCTTGCGTGAGCGCGGCCAGACGGTGGCGGTCACCGAGTCCTCGGCCGGCGGCCTCGTTTCTGCCGCGTTGCTGGCGATCCCGGGCGCGTCGGCTTTCTTCCTCGGCGGCGCCGTCGTCTACACGCGGCGCGCGGGCAGGGCGCTGCTGGGCCTGAGCGCCGCCGATGTCGTCGGCATGCGCTCGGAGACCGAGCCCTACGCCGCCCTCGTCGCCAACAGGATCCGCGGCCAGCTTCGCGCCACCTGGGGGCTCGGCGAGAGCGGTGCGGCCGGGCCGTCGGGCAGTCCGTACGGGGATGCGCCCGGCCACGTGTGTGTCGCAGTCGCCGGCGACGTGACGCGGACGAAGACCGTCGAGACCGGCGAAGGCGACCGGGTCCTGAACATGGACCTGTTCGCGCGGCAGTTGCTGGCGTTGTTCGATGAAGTCCTGCAGGCGCCTGACGCGCCGCGATGAGGAGCCGAGGCGCCGTGGCTGGAGCAGCGCGGAGCAATCCCGGCCGGCTCCTGCACCGTCGACTGTCCCAGCAGTCAGTACGGCGGCGGCTTGCGCGCGCGCTGTGCGCGCGCCGCCTCGGTCCACCAGGCCAGGTCGTCGGCGAAGCGAACGAAGGAGCGTTCGAGCGCTTCGCCGGCGTTGCCGGTGGGCCGCCCGTCGGTATCCAGCGTCTGCGCGATGGGGCCGACGGCGAGGGTGCTTGAAACGACGACCATGCCCATCTCGGACAGGATGGAATGCCAAATGGTGCCCGAGCGGACACCCGAGAACCGGCCGGCCGAATAGCTGGCGACGGCGGCCGGACGCCAGAACCACTCCTCGAGGAAGTGGTCCGTCAGATTCTTCAGGCCGGGTTGCGGACCCCAGTTGTATTCCCCGGTCACGAAGACGAAGGCATCCGCGTCGCGTATCTTCCCGGCCAGGGCTTCCATGGCCGCGGGGGCGGTGCCCAACGGGTACTCCTTGTACATGCGGTCGAGCATGGGCAGGTCGACCGCCTTGGCGTCCACCAGCTCCGCATCGTCCCCTCGCGCCTTGAGGCCGGCGACCACGTAGTCCGCCAGACGCACGCCCATCCGGTCGGACCGGTAGGAGCCATAGAACACCAGGACCTTGTCACCCATCGTCGCTCCGATTCAAACCGGGAGGTATCCGGCCATCGAACGGGAGACTACAACATCGGCGCCAGCGAGATCGGGGCTGGCGCCAGCCAAGTCTTCGACCGGGTCAGGCCGACCCTTCGGCGAGCACCGCCTGATAGACGGCCAGGTCGTCGGCCGAGAAGCAGCAGAAGATGACCTCTTCGATGGTCGAGCCTTGTTCCAGGCCGGCTCGAACGGCAGCCACGGCAACTTGCGCTGCGAGCTCGATCGGGTAGCCGTACACCCCGGTGCTGATGCTCGGGAACGCGACTGTTCGCGCGCCCTGTTCGCCCGCGAGCGACAGTGACTTCCGATAGCAGGACGACAACAGTTCGGCTTCGCCGTGGGCACCGCCATGCCACACGGGACCGACGGTATGGATGACGACCTTGGCGGGCAGGCGATAGCCTCGGGTGAGCTTGGCGTCGCCGGTCTGGCAGCCTTCCAGCAGTCGGCATTCCCGCAGCAACTCGGGCCCCGCCGCGCGATGGATGGCCCCATCCACCCCGCCGCCGCCGAGGAGGGGATTGTTCGCCGCGTTGACGATGGCGTCGACCGTCAGCTGGGTGATGTCCGCTCGAAGCGCGCGCAACGCTGCCGGCATGCGGGTCGTTCCATTCGTCTCAGCGTGCCTGGGCGCGCGTCAGCAGATAGTGCTGATGCACGATGTTGTCGGCGTAGTGGAGGGAGACCATGGCATCGAACTCGGCCCGGAGGGCGGCGAGCTTCCCGGGCTCGTTCGCGACGCTCTCGACCAGCTTCTGGATCGGCCCGACGGAACGCTCCATGAACAGGCGGTAGTGCTCGATGCTGAGCGCGGGGAAAGCCATCGTGCCGCGCTCGAAAAAGGGGGCGTCGAAGCGTGTGCCCAGGCGCTCCATGACCGTCGCGGGATGGCCCCACTGCGGAGGCGGCGCCGCCCCGGGTGGCGGCGGCGGCGAATTGCGCCCCACGAAGGCGAACAGGCGGCCAATGAGGTGCTCCGGTGGCCAGGTGGCGAACGCGATCCGGCCGGTGCTCTTGAGCACGCGATGCATCTCCGCCATCACGACGTCGGGGCGCGGCGCGAACATGTGTCCGAACTGGCTCAACACGACGTCGAACGACGCGTCGGGGTAGGGCAGTTGCTCGGCGTCGCCCTCGGTCCATACGATGTCTTCTTGCTGGGCGATGCGGGCGTTCTCGCGGGCTTGCTCGAGGAGTTCGGGCGTCAGGTCCAGCGCCTGCACCTGCGCGCCGGCCCGCGCGGCCGTGATGGCCACGACGCCGGTCCCGGTGCCGACGTCGAGGACGGTCTCGTCCGGAGCGATGCGCGCAAACTTCACGAGGTGACCCGCCACCGGGGTGGTGAACATGGCTGTCGGCGCGAAAGAGGCCCACATCTCCCGCTGTCGCTGCTTCAGCTCTGCAAACGGATCCTGGCTCATACCGTTCTCCTTGTTCGCGAATGCGCGGACAGGACGAACTGTAGTCGTCGCAGTGTCGAAGGCAAGCCCGTTCGCCCGCAACGCCGCCGGACCTGGGCCCCTGCGCCGCGCTCATGCGCGCGACAGCTGCATCAACGCCTCGTCGTCCCGCAGGGCCTGATGGACGGCTCGGCTGCTCCTCTCCCTCCTCGGAGGGAGGACCCCACCATTGGCGTATTGCGTGATGCCTTCGTTTGTCCAAAGCTCTCCCCCCACTAGGGGCTGGAGGTGGAGAAGGATCGTCAACGCGGGGGGGAGGGCGGGGTGCCCGCGTCGCGGACCCCGTTGAACTCGAACGGGCTTGTCCGGAAGAGACGGGCTCGAATCAGGCGCGCGCCAGATCGAAGGCGCCGGTCGGGCGCTGCCCGGCCAGCGCCTGCAACAGGTTGGTGGTGGCCAGTGCCGCCATCGCATGCCGGGTCTCATGGGTGGCCGACCCGATGTGCGGCAGCGCAGTCACCCGCGGATGGGTGCGCAGCGGCGATTCGAAGGGCAGGGGCTCGATGGCGAAGACGTCCAGGCCGGCCGCGCGCACCCGACCGCTGTCCAGCGCCGCGAGCAGATCGGGCTCGACCACGGTGCGTCCGCGCCCGCCGTTGATGAAGATGGCGCCTTGCTTCATGGCGGCGAACACCTTCGCGTCGATCAGGCCGCGGGTGGCCTCGGACAGCGGGAGCATCGCCACGACGAAGTCGGCGCGCGACAGCAGCTCGGCCAGCGGCGCCTGCTCGGCTTTGCCGTGCAGGTCGGGCGCCTGGGTCGCGAGATCGACCGGATGGCGCGCGTGGAAGAGCACGGGCATGCCGAAGCCCAGCGCCGCGCGCCGCGCGATCGCCTGCCCGATGCGGCCGAAGCCGATCAGGCCCAGTGTCTTGCCGTGCACGTCGAAGCCGTAGAGCTCCTCGCCGAAGTCCTTGGGCCAACGCCCTTCGCGCACCATGGTCGACAGCTCGACGAAGCGCCGGCTGGTCGCCAGCAGCAGGCCGAAGACGGTGTCGGCGACCGTGTCGTCCAGCACGCCGGGCGTGTGGCACAGCAGCACGCCGCGGCGGCGCAACTCGGCCAGATCGTAGTTGTCGACCCCGACCGAAGCGCTAGAGATCACTTCCAGTTGCGGCGCTTCGGCAAGCAGCGCGGCGTCGATCGGGTAGCTCGAGCCGATCAGGCCATGGGCGCTCGCCAGCGCTGCCCGGAACGCAGCCGGTGCCTGCTCGGCGTTGGCCACGGTGACCTGGTGCACGGACCGGATGCGGTCCAGCTGGTCGGCCGGGATTTCCTTGAAGACGACGACGTGTTTCACGCTTGAGAGGTCCTTGCCTGGGGGCGCCGCATCAGGAGCCGGACAGTGCCGGCAGGTCGGTGCCGAGCCACTTCTGGTAGAGCTTGTTGAGCTCGCCGTTGGCGCGATTGCGGGCGATGAAGTCGTCCAGCGTCTTCTTCAACTCGGCTTGGCCGGGCCGCATCGCCACGGCCATGACCTGTTCGCGAATCACCAGTTTCTGCTCGTAGGTGTTGGCCGGCGCGCGCTTGGCGATCTGGGCCGCGACCGTGGTGGAGCAGCCGATCGCATCGACCTGGCCGGACAGCAGCGCCTGCATCGCGGATGCGTCGTCGTCGAAGCGGCGGATCTCGGTGCCCGCCGGCGCCATGGCGGTCAGCGCCACGTCCTGCGTGCTGGCACGGGCCACGCCGATGCGCTTGCCCTTGAAGTCGGCGGCCGACTTGATGTCGGCCTTGCTGGCGCCGTAGAGCACCACCGATGCGGCGGCGTAGGGCACCGAGAAGTCCACCTGCTTGGCCCGCTCGGGCGTGATCGCCAGCGATGCGATCAGCAGGTCGACCTTGTTGGTGAGCAGGAAGGGCACGCGGTTGGGGCCGGTCACCGGGACCAGGTTTAGCTTGACGCCCAGGTCCTTGGCCAGCAGCCGGGCCACGTCGGCGTCGTAGCCGTCGGGCTGGTTCTGGGCATTGGTGGTGCCGTAGGGCGGGAAGTCGACCAGCATGCCGACGCTGATCTCGCCCTTCTTCTTGATGTCGGCGATGCCTTGCGCCGAGGCTGCAGAAGCGCCGCAGCCCAGGGTCGCGGCCAGGCCGAGTGCGAGCAACTGGCGGCGTGAGGGAAGACGGAACATGGAAAAGACTCCTTGAGTTGAGAAGAAAAGACCGGATGGCTGCAGGCAGCTACCTGGGCATCGAGCGCAGCGACGACGGCCCGCCGGCCACCGGGATGCGGTGGCCGGTATCCACCAGCCGGCCGCTTCCGACCGCGTAGACGGCCAGTTGCCGCTCGACATTGAACTGGGCCAGGATGTACCGGCTGTCGGCACTGAAGACGACGCCCTGGCCGGCTTCGCCCGCCGGAAGATCGCCCGCCGGATGCGCGCGTTCGCCGCGAATCTCGAACAGCACCAGGCGGCCGTGCGCACGGCGCCCCGGGTTGCCGGCCTGCAGGTTCGAGCCGTCCATGGTCAGTGCCGCGATCCATCGGCCGTCGGGCGAGATGGCCACGCCTTCCGGCAGGGACGGAACCGACAGATGCTGCACGGCACGGAAAGGGCGCGTGCCGATGTCGATCAGGGTCACGGTGTCGGCATCGCCCGCCAGCTGCGCGCCCTTGCCGGGCAGGCCGGCCAGGCCGACATTGCCGACCACGGCCCAGCGACCGTCGCTGCAGACATCGACCGCGTAGGGCGCCACGCCGGTCGAGACGCGTTCGCGGCTCGAGCGGACCTCGTCCCCATCGACGTCGAGCACCGCGACGCCCTGCTCGTCGCGCAGCAGCACCAGCGCGGCGCGGCCATCGGGCGTGAAGGTGATGCCCGACAGGCGGCCGCTCGAGACCGCCAGCTCCGCGCGCGGATGCAGGCGCGTGCCTTCGATGCCGAAGACCGCCACCGTTCCGCCCACCGTGGCGGCCAGCAGCAGATTGCCTTGCCGGTTGATGGCGACGCCCTGCGGATGGTGCGAGGTCGGGCAGGTTGCGACCACCCGGGGCGGCGTCGCATGCAGATCCACGACCTGCAGGTAGTTGTCGAACAGGCAGCGCCCCAGCGTCGGGTCATATCGGTTCGGCGCCGACACGATGGCCAGCCGGCCGTCCGCAGAGATCGCCACCGCCTGCGGCGGTCCGACGATGGTGGCGGCCACCTCCAGCGACGCCACCACCCGGGGCGGGAAGGAGCTCGCGTCGATGAGGTCGAGAGAGTCCGCGGGCGGATCGGCGGGAAAGGTGTCCCGCCCTTGCACGCGCCGGTACTTCGCATCGTTGGTCGACACGATCAGGTCGCGCCGGCCGGCGCCGGGCACGGGGGAAGGGGCTGCGGGCAGGATGAGATCGCTCGGCATCGGCGGGCTCAATGACTCTCCCGAGGCACCGCGTGGCCTCGGCAACCCACGAGAAAATCGAGGTCGGCGCCGCGGTCGGCCTGCAGCGTGCGCTCGACGTAGAGCGCCTGGTAGCCGCCCTTCATGGCCGACTCGGGCGCGGTCCAGAGGCGGCGCCGGCGCGCCAGCTCGGGCGCGGACACCCGCAGCTCGAGCCGCCGCGCCGCGACGTCCAGTTCGATCTCGTCGCCATCCTGCACCAGGGCCAGCGGGCCGCCGACGGCCGCCTCGGGCGCCGCGTGGAGCACCACCGTGCCGAAGGCGGTGCCGGACATGCGCGCGTCGGACAGCCGCACCATGTCACGCACGCCGCGTTCCAGGAGCTTGCGCGGCAGCGCCATGTTGCCGACCTCGGCCATGCCCGGATAGCCCTTGGGACCGCAGTTGCGCAGCACCATGACGCAGTGCTCGTCGATGTCGAGCAAGGGGTCGTCGATGCGCCGCTTGTAGTCCTCGATCGTGTCGAACACCACGGCACGGCCACGATGGCGCAGCAAGGCCGGCGAGGCCGCGGATGGCTTGATGATCGCGCCGTCGGGCGCCAGGTTGCCGCGCAGCACCGCGATGCCGCCCTGTGCCGTCAGCGGCGCGCTCAGGGGCCGGATCACGTCGGTGTTGAAGTTCTCCGCCGTGGCGATGTTGTCGCGCACGGTGGTTCCGGTGACGGTGAGCGCATCCAGGTCGAGCAGGCCCTGGATCTCCTTCATCAGCGCCGGCAGGCCGCCGGCATAGCAGAAGTCTTCCATCAGGTAGCGGCCGGAGGGCATCAGGTTGAGCAGGGTCGGCACGTCCTGGCCCCAGCGGTCCCAGTCCTCGAGCGACAGCGCGGTGCCGATGCGGCCGGCGATCGCGAGCAGGTGCACGACCGCATTGGTGGAGCCGCCGATCGCGCCGTTGACGCGGATCGCGTTGGCGAAGGCGGCGCGGGTCAGGATCTTCGACAGGCGCAGGTCCTCGCGCACCATGGCCACGATGCGGCGGCCGGTCAGCCGCGCCAGGCGCGACCGGTGCGCGTCCACCGCGGGGTAGGCCGCGTTGCCGGGCAGCGCGACGCCCAGCGCCTCGGCCATGCTGGCCATCGTGGAGGCCGTGCCCATCGTCATGCAATGGCCGGGCGAACGCGACATCGCGCTTTCTGCGGCCATGAAATCCGCGCGGCTCATCGTGCCTGCGCGCACCTCTTCGGAAAAGCGCCAGACATCGGTGCCCGAGCCGATGTCCTGGCCGCGGAACTTGCCGTTGAGCATCGGGCCACCGGAAATCACGATGCTCGGCAGGTCGCAGCTGGAGGCGCCCATCAGCAGCGAGGGCGTGGTCTTGTCGCAGCCCGCCATGAGCACGACGCCGTCCATCGGGTTGCCGCGAATCGCTTCCTCGACGTCCATCGACGCGAGGTTGCGAAACAGCATCGCGGTGGGCCGCAGGTTCGACTCGCCACAGGAGAAGACGGGAAACTCGAGCGGCACGCCGCCGGCGTCGAGCACGCCACGCTTGATGTGCTCGATCAGTTCCCGGAAGTGGCCGTTGCACGGCGTGAATTCCGAGAACGTGTTGCAGATGCCGATGATCGGCCGGCCATCGAAGCTGTCGTCGGGCAGCCCGGCGTTCTTCATCCAGCTGCGGTGGATGAAGGCGTCCTTGTCGTCGCCGGCGAACCAGGCGGCGGAGCGGAGGGTGTGTGTCATGCGGTGGAATCCATCGGGAAGCGGCGCGCGGCCTGGGGCGGGGCGCGCGGGCGCACCGCCCCGGCGAGCCACGGCGTGCGGCGCCGGGCCGCCCTTACATCACGCCGAAGTGGTTGAAGGCCTCGACCGTGCTCATGCCGTTCTGGATCGCGGTGCGCACCGCGCTCTCGGTGCTGACCTTCTCCAGTGCACGGCTGAAGGCTTCGACCTCCGCCTCGCGCGGCACGATCAGCACGCCGTCCTGGTCGCCGAAGACCACATCGCCCGGACGCACCCGCACGCCCTGGATCTCCACCGGAACCCGGTAGTCGACCACCTTGCCGCGCGGGCCCTGGTCCTGCGAGTAGCCGCCCAGCGAGAAGACCGGCATGCCCAGTTCCAGCACTTCGCTGGTGTCGCGCGAGTAGCCGTCGAGCACCGCGCCGGCCGCCTTCAGGTGCAGGGCGCGGGTGGTCATCAGTCCACCCCACAGCGCGAACTGCGGCGCGCAGCCGGTGGCGACATAGACCTCGTGGGGCTTCAGGTCGTCCAGCGCATGGAACAGCAGGCCGAACGGCTGCTGGCTCAGCGCCGTCTTGCCTTCGGGCTCGGCGCGCGAAAAGCAATTGGTTTCCAGCACCGGCATCGCGCGGCCCGCGATCACCATCGACCGCGCGACCGGCCGGATGGCCGGCGGCAGGAACTGCCGCGTCAGGCCCATGGTGTCGAGGATGTCCCCCACCACCGCCGGAAACAGGCGGGTCTTCATGAGCCTGAACAGCTCGTCGTCGTCTTTCCACATGGCTTGCCTCTTTCTGATCGATCGGCCGATTGAACCGGCACGAGCGGCAGACGACAACCTTTATACCTATATGATAGGTTGGCAACCATCGGCGATTCACATGCATTCACATCCTTTTGTCCTGGGCAAGCTCGACCGCACCTCATTGACCGAGCAGGCCGTGCAGAGCCTGCTTCGGCACATCGAGCAGGAGCAGCTCGGGCCTGGCGCGGCCCTGCCCGGCGAGGCCCGGCTGGCCGAGGTGCTCGGCGTCAGCCGGCCTGTGGTGCGCGAGGCCTTGCGCACGCTCAAGGGCATGGGCGTGGTGGAGATCGCCAACGGCAAGAGCCCCGTGATTCGCCGCGACCTGGACGCTTCCGCGCTGAATGTCTATTTTTCGCGGGCGCTGCAGGTGCTCGAGAATTCCACCGAGGATCTGATGGAGGTGCGGGCCAGCCTGGAAAGCCGGGCGGCGACTCTCGCGGCGCGGCGCCGGACGCCCGAACACATGGAGCGCATGTCTGCGCTGGTGGTGCAGATGCAGGCCCGGCTGCGCGACCCGGCCGCCTACGCGGCGCTCGACACCGAACTCCACATCGAGATCGCCCGCGCCAGCGGCAACCTTCTGCTCTGGCAGATGATCGGCTCGATCCGCAGTTCGCTCGAATCGCAGTCGCGCCAGGGCATGGAGCAGCGCAAGACCGAGGCGAGCCTGCAACAGGTCCAGGACAGCCATGCGGAGATGGTCGCCATGATCTGCGATGGCGACGACTGCGGCGCGGAGGCGTCGATGCGCGCGCACATGGACGCCGCGCTCCGCGTGCTGGCCGGGCCGAAGCGCGCGCGCAGCACCGGCCGCCGGGCGCGTCCCGGCCGGGATTGACCTCGGCTCGATGATTCGGCCCTCTTGACCCGGGAGGGCGCGCCCGTCAGCATCGAGCGCCATGGACCGCAACACCTGGCTCATCTATCTCCTGGCCGCCATCGGCCTGTCGCTGTCGCCCGGACCCAACGGGTTGCTGGCGCTCACGCACGGGGCCTTGCACGGTCGGCGCAATGCGCTCTACACCATCTTCGGCGGAGCCTTCGGCTTCGTCGCCGTCGTGGCCCTCTCGATGTTCGGCATCGGCGCGCTGCTCCAGGCGTCGCTGGTGTGGCTGACCGTCATGAAGTGGCTGGGCGGTGCGTACCTCGTCTGGCTCGGCGTCCAGGTCTGGCGCTCGCCCCCGATCGGCCTCGAGCTTCAAGCTTCGGCGCAGGCCCGGCCGGGCTGGTCGCTGTTCCAGCAAGGCGCGCTCTCCGCCCTGACCAATCCCAAGGGGCTGCTGTTCTTCGCCGCCTTCCTGCCTCAGTTCATCGATCCCACCCGCAGCCTGTTCATCCAGTTCGTCATCATCGCCAGCATGGCGCATCGCATCAGTCCGTGGCTGCGCCGCGTCGGGCGGCGCTTCAACCAGGCCTGCGGCGGGGTGTTCGTGGCGATCGGTGTCGCGCTGCCCCTGCGTGGCTGAACGGTTGACGACCGATGCCTCGCTATGTTGCATTCCTGCGCGGTGTGAGCCCCATGAACGCCAAGATGCCGGCGCTGAAGCGCTGCTTCGAAAGCGCCGGCTTCACCGACATCAAGACCGTGCTGTCCAGCGGCAATGTCGCGTTCAACGCGCGTGCCGCGTCGCAGGCGGCACTTGAACGCAAGGCCGAAGCGGCGATGGCGCAGCAGCTCGGCCGGACCTTTCTTTCCATCGTGCGCTCCGCCGATGACTTGCGGGGGCTGCTCGACGCGGACCCGTTCGCCGCACTTCAGCTGTCGACGAACGCCAAGCGCGTCGTCACGTTCTTGCGCCAGCCTCCCGAGGCCAAGCTCTCGCTTCCGCTCGAGGTCGACGGCGCGTGCGTGCTCGCCATCAAGGGCCGGGAAGTCTTCACCGCGTACGTTCCGAACCCGCGCGGCCCGGTGTTCATGACACTGATCGAGAAGACCTTCGGCACCGGCGTCACGACCCGCACCTGGGACACGATCAGGAAATGTGCCGCAGCCTGAAGGCTGGCCCTGCACCGCGCGGCCACGCTCAGTCGAAGTTCAGCAGCACTTTCATGGCCTGCGAGCGATCGGCCGCCAGCGCGAAGGCGCGGGCCGAGTCGCGGTACGACAACGTGGCCGAAATCAGCGGCTTCACGTCCACCAGCCCCTTGTTGAGCAGTTCCACCGCGACCGCGAACTCCTCGTGGAAGCGGAACGCGCCCCGCAGGTCGAATTCCTTGGCCACGAGGGTGTTGATCGGCAGCGTCATGTCGCCGCCCAGCCCGAGCTGCACGATGATGCCGCGCGGGCGCAGCGCATCGAAGGCGCCGACCAGCGCACGGACGTTGCCGCTGGCCTCGAACAGCACGTCGAAGCTGCCCTTGTCGGCCGTGAAGCGCGCCAGGCCGTCGGGCGCGTCCGCCACGTTGACGATCTCGTCGGCGCCGACCTTGAGCGCCTTGCCCAGCGTGTGCGCGCCGACGTCGGTGGCGACGATGTGGCCGGCGCCTGCGCGCCGCGCCGCGATGATCGCCAGTGCTCCGATCGGCCCGCAGCCGGTGACCAGCACGCGCTTGCCGAGCAGGGAGCCGGCACGTCGCACCGCGTGCAGCGCCACCGCCAGCGGCTCGGCCATCGAGCCTTCGCCGTCGCTGACCGAATCGGCCAGCCGGTGGGCCTGGTGGGTCTCGACCACGAGCTGCTGGCGGAACGCGCCCTGCACGTGCGGCGTGCGCATGGCGCTGCCGTAGTAGCGCATGTCGAGGCAATGGTTCTGCAGGCCCTGCCGGCAGTAGCGGCAAACGCCGCATGGCCGGCTCGGGCTGATCGCGATGCGTTCGCCGGGACTGAAGCTCGTGACGCCGGCGCCCACCGCCTCGATCATGCCGGCGACTTCATGGCCGAGCACCATCGGCTCCTTGATGCGGATGGCGCCGAAGCCGCCATGCTGGTAGTAGTGCAGATCCGAGCCGCAGATGCCGCCGCAGCGAACCCGCACTTGCAATTGATCGGGTCCGAGTTCGGTGGTTTCGAATTCTTCGACGCGCAGGTCGCCGGGGGCGTGGATGACGAGGGCTTCCATGTCTGGCCTTTACGGTCGGGACTGGGCGCCGGGCGGCGCGGCCGGGACCAGTCCATAGCGGCTCATGACGGCGACCAGCGCCGCCTTGTCGGGCGGCCCTGCGGTGTTGACCACCGCAGCGACATCGCGAAAGTACCGGGCGCCGATATCCGGCGACTGCACGACCAGTGCCCGGGCTTCCGTTTCAAAGGGATTCGAAAACTGATGCACGCTCCCCTTGGGGCTGAACATCGTCGCGCCGGCTGCGAGGTCGCGCGTTTCGGCATCGACGGAATAGCGCAGCGTTCCCTCCAGGACATAGATGCATTCGTCGTTCTGCGTATGGCTGTGCGGCGGCGGCACGTTCGAGCCGGGCGGCACCGTGAGCTCGAACATGCCGACGCGGTCGGCCTGCGAGCCGTCCACGAGATAGCGAATGGTCAGCTGGCCGACTTGGATGGCGGAGGGGTCTGTCATGTCAATCCTTCGTGGTGCATGTAGAAGCGGAATGCGGAATCTTGCCGGGACTCACGACCGAAACTTGCGGTCGAGGGCTTCGGCAATCGCTGCACCGATGTAGGCCAGCGGCGCCGCCCAGATCACCGACAGGGTGCCGACCGCGAACTGTGCCTTCGCGAACCGTTCCGGTGTCATGTCCCCCGACGCCGCCCCGTAGCGCTGGTACTGCTGGCACAAGTCGTAGTTCAGGTACAGCCAGGCGGCGACGACCAGCAACAGCAGGATGAATTTCCATCCGCTGTGCCACGGCGCCATGGTCTTCTGCACCACCTTCGTCGTCTGCAGGAAGAGCCCCAGGATGAAACCGACCCCGGCTCCGAACCACTCGACCGTGTGGTAGTCGGGCAGCGTGCCCAGGTACCTGGAGACCGTGGGCCATGACAACAATGCGCCGACGAGCGCGCCAAGTCCCTGGATGATCTTCTCTCTCATGGCTGCTCCTCAGGAACACGACTTGCACGAGACCGCACCCGGGTGCAGCGGCGTTTCCATCCAGGCCCCGTTCGAATGTAGGAGCTTTGCGATCGTCGGGCAATGCGCGGGCGAGTCAATTCCCCTGCTCGGCGCCTGCATTGGCGCGAAGCAAGGCCGTCAGCCTTTCGGCCAGCGGCGACTGCCAGGCGCCGGCGCGCACGATGACCCCCATGTCCCGCGCGATCTCCAGCTCCGGCGCCGGCAGGACCTCCAGCCCGTGTCGGCGGGCCTCGGTCAGGCCGGCGACGCTGCAGAGCGTAAGCAGGGGGGAGTTCCGCGCCAGCGGCCACATCGACACCCGGCCGAACTCCGCCTCCACGCGCACGTCCGGCCCCTCCAGGCCCCGCTTGCGGTACTCGGCGGTGATCCACTGGCGCACGCGCACGTGGGTGCCCGGCAGGATCCATTGCTCCCGGGCGAGATCGTGCAGCGAGAGCGTCCCGCGCCCCTGCAGCGGATGGTTGCGATCGCTCACCACATGGAATCGATCGGCGTAGAGCGACTGGAAGCTCAGGCCCTGCGTCGTCGCGGTCTCGCTCGCCGGGGCAAGAATCAGATCCAGGGTGCCGGCCAGCAGCATCTCGATCAGTTCGCTGATCAGCCGCTCGCGCAGCTGCAGCCTGGCGGCCGGGCGCTCCTGGATGAGCTGCCAGAAGGCCGTGACCACCAGTTCCTCGGAGACCGAAGGGCTGAACCCGACGCGCAGCTGGCCCAGCTGACCGGTGCGCATCTGCTGCATCTCGCGCATCGCGTCGCCGTACTCGAGCCAGATCTTGCGGCCACGGTGCAGGAACGATCGCCCGGCCTCGGTGAGCAGAACCCCCTTGGCGTGCCGGGTGAAGAGCTGCAGGCCGGCGTCCGTTTCGATGCGGTGCACGGCCTTGGTCAAGGCGGGCTGGCTGATTCCCAGCGCCTGTGAAGCCCGGCCGATGCTCGCGTGCTCGGCGACCGCCAGAAGGTATTCAAAGTCCTGGATCTGCAAAGGCATTCCTGTTGGTTATGTCTTGCGCCAGTTTGGTTGATTGTTGGCATGCGTGCAAGTGGAGAAACTGGCCCAAGACTTTCCGCACACCGAGAGACAAACCATGGATCTGAACCTGCACATCCGACGCGGCGCCCGCTACTGGGGCCAACGGCCCGCCGTCATCCACAACGGCCGCATCGTGACCTATGCGGCGCTGCACGAGCGCTCCTGCCGCCTGGCCAACGCGCTGCTGGCGCTGGGGCTGGAGAAAGGCGATCGCGTGGCCATCCATGCGCGCAACTGCGCGCAACTCGTCGAGATCGAGTGCGCGCTGTACCAGGCGGGCCTGACCAAGGCCGCGCTCAATCCGCGCTACACCGCCACCGAGGTGTCGGAAGTCATGGCCGACTGCACGCCGGCCGTGCTGATCGCCGGGGAAGGCTTCACCGGCCACAGCCCGTCCACGCCCGGCTTCGAGTCGGTGCGCGCGATGATCTCGCTGGCTGGCGAGCGACCCGGCTACCTGGGCTACGAGGCGCTGCTGGCCCGTGCGTCCCCGGTCGCGCCGGTGGTCGACATCGATCCGGACGATATCGCCGTGCTGCATTTCTCGTCCGGCTCCACCGGCAGGATCAAGGCCGCGATGCAGAGCTTCGGCAACCGCCGGGCCAGCCTTCGCAAGTTCCTCATCGGCAGCGACGTGCGCATAGGGCGGGGCGACCGCCTTGCGCTGCTCGGCCCGATGACGCACGCCACCGGCATGCTGATCCAGCCGGTCCTGCACGGCGGCGGCACGCTGGTGGTGTTCGACAAGTACGAGGTCGAGCCCTTCCTGGCGGCGGTGCAGGAACTGCGCATCACGCACGTGTTCATGGTCCCGGCGATGATCCACATGGCGCTGGCGCATCCGTCGATCGGGCGCTACGACCTGTCCAGCCTGCGCTCCATCGCCTATGGCGCAGCGCCGATGGCACCCACGCGAATCCGGGAAGCCTGGGCCTGCTTCGGTCCGATCCTCTCGCAAGGCTACGGTGGCAGCGAGACCACGTCAGGCGTGGCACGCCTGTCCATCGAAGACCACGCGCACGCGATCGCCCACCGTCCCGAGCGCCTGGCATCCTGCGGGCGTCCCCACGTCGAGGCCGACGTGCGCGTGGTGAACGAGCGCGGCGAAGAGGTCTCGGGCGACGAGATCGGCGAAGTGGTGGTCCGCGGCGAAGACGTCTTCAAGGGCTACTGGGGCGCGCCGGAACTCACGGCCGAGGTGCTGGTCGACGGCTGGTTCCACACCAGCGACCTGGCGCGGGTGGACGACGAGGGCTTCATCTACCTGGTGGACCGCAAGAAGGACATGATCATTTCGGGCGGATTCAACGTCTACCCGACCGAAGTGGAAGCCGCGCTCTACCAGCACCCCGCGGTCTTCGAGGCCTGCGTGGTGGGCGTGCCCGATGCGCAATGGGGCGAGAGCGTGAAGGCCGTGATCTGCCTGAAGGGGGACGCCAAAGCCACGGCCGCCGACCTGATGGCCTTCTGCCGCGAGCGCCTGGCCGACTACAAGTCCCCGCGCACGATCGAATTCGCGGCCGAGCTGCCGAAGAACCCGAGCGGAAAAATCGCGCGCAAGCTGGTGCGCGAGCCCTATTGGACCCACGTGGAACGCCGCGTCAACTGAATCGAGGAACAGAGACAGATGGAACACCTTGCCAGCCCCCAGCTCGCCGAGATTCGCGAGCGTCTTGCCCGCTTCATCCAGGACGAGGTCCTCCCGATCGAGAAAGAGCTCGACCTCGGCCCCGAGGACCCGTGGCCGCGCGAGGTCCTGCATCGCATCTGGCGCCGCTCGAGCGATGCAGGCCTGCTGCCGATCTGCCTGCCGCCCGAGATGGGCGGCGCCGGCCTGAGCGTCCTGGACCAATGCCTGCTGAAGCTGGACATCGCCAGGTCCGGTGCGTTGCTGGGCGCCCATGTGCTGGGTGACCTGAGCGGTCCGCCGCGCGTGGGCAACATGCTGAAGTACGCCACGCCCGATCAGATGGAGCGCTTCTTCCTGCCGGTCATTCGCGGCGAGAAGGGCACCTGCTTCGCGATGACCGAGCCCCATTCGGGATCCGACGCCAACAGCATCACCACCCGCGCGGTGCTCGATGGCGACGAGCTCGTCATCAACGGCCACAAGCACTACATCAGCGGTTCGCCTTTCGCCGACTTCGCGATCGTCCAGTGCGTGACCGATCCCGACAGCACGCCCAAGGGGGTGACGGCGGTTCTGGTCGAGCTGGATTCGCCCGGCGTGCGCCTGGAGCAGGCCTATCTTCCGATGTCCGGCCAGCACATCGACGCCGACATCATCTTCGAGAACGTGCGGGTGCCGGTGCGCAACGTGTTCGGCGGCTACGGCAACGGCTTCAAGCTCGGCATGGCGCGCATCAACGTGAACCGCCTGCTGCACTGCCCGACGATGCTGGGCATGGCGCGCCACGTCTACGAGCTGTCTCTGGGGTACGCCCGCACCCGCCAGCAGTTCGGCGGCCCGATCGCGCGCTTCCAGGCGATCCAGCACATGCTCGCCGACATGGCCGCGGCCTTGTGGGCGTGCGAAAGCATGATCCTGAACACCGCGATGCTGGCCGATCGCGGCGCCGACATCCGCATGGAGGCCGCGGCCTGCAAGCTTTTCGTGTCCGAACGTTGCTTCGAGGTGGCCGACAAGGCGGTGCAGATCCACGGCAACGTCGGCGTGACGAAGAACCATCCGGTGGAGCACGTGTTCCGCAAGCTGCGCATGTTCCGGATCGTCACGGGCACCTCCGAGATTCAGCGCAACACGATCGCCCGCGTCATTCTGGAAGCGTGAGTGAAAGAGGCGCACCAAGCGCCCGCGCAACCTTCAAATCACAAGGAGACAAGACATGAACAAGAGACGCTTCCTGCAGGCGGCCGGCGGCGCCGCGGCGGCACTGTTCGCATCGCACGCCAGCTGGGCCGCGGACGCCTATCCGGACCGGCCCATCCGGATGCTGGTGCCGTTCCAGCCGGGCAGCACACCGGACATCTGGGCACGGGCGCTCGGCAGTGCCCTGACGGCGCGGCTGGGCCAGCCGATGGTGGTCGAGAACATGCCCGGCGCCGGGGGCTCCATCGGCGCATCGGCGCTGAAGCGCGCCACCCCTGACGGCCATACCCTGGGCCTGTTCGCCAACACGCAAGCCATCACCGTGCATACGTTCCGCACGCCGCCCTATGACATGGCGGCGGATTTCGTGGCTATTTCGATGCTGGGCGGCGGGGCTTCGCTGCTCACGGTTCCCGCGTCTTCGCCCATACGCACGGCCCAGGACTTGATCGCCGCGCTGAAGGCGAAGCCGGGCGGGATGGCCTACGGCTCCGGCGGCAATGGCAGCATTGCCCACCTGGCGGTCGAGCAACTGCTCCGGGATACCGGCACGACGGCCTTGCACGTCCCCTACAAGGGCGCGCCGGACATCGTCTCGTCCCAGCTGTCGGGCCAGACCCAATTCGGCATGCCCATCCTGGGGACGGCATTGACGTTCGTGAACAACGGCAAGCTGCGTGCGCTGGCCGTCACCAGCGACAAGCGGTCGCCCTCGCTGCCGGATGTGCCGACGCTGGCAGAGGCACTGCCTCCCGGCTTCTCGTTGAACAGCTGGTCGGGGGTTTTCGCGCCCGCCAGGACGCCGGCGCCGATCGTCGATCGACTGTCCAGGGAGATCAACGCCATCTTGCGCTCGGGTGCGATGGATGAGCTGGTGAAGACCATGGGCTCCGAGCTCCGCCCCGATGGCTCGCCGGCGGAGTTCCAGAAATTCGTGATCGCCGAGGACAAGCGCTTCGGTGATCTGATCAAGACCATTGGCTTGAAGGTGGACGGACGATGAAACCGGAATGGTCGTGCCTGAAGGATGTGACGATCCTCGATGTCAGCCAGTTGCTGCCCGGGCCCCACGCGGCGTCGCTGCTCGCGCAGCTGGGCGCGGACGTGATCAAGATCGAGAACCCTGACACCGGCGATACCTCGCGCCTGCTCGGGCCGGCGGTGTTCGCCCAGTTCAATCGCGGCAAGCGATCGGTCGCCCTGGACCTGAAGTCGCCCGAGGGAAAGGCGGCCTTCCTCGACCTGGTCCAGCGCGCCGACGCGGTGATCGAGGGCTTCCGCCCGGGCGTGATGCAGCGGCTGGGGCTGGGCTACGACACCCTGGCGGAGGTCAATCCGGCCATCGTGCTGTGCTCGATCTCGGGCTTCGGCCAGACCGGTCCGCTGGCGGCCCATGCGGGCCATGACCTGAACTACCTGGCCCTGTCGGGCTACTGGGCGGTGCCGGTGCAGGTGCACGACAAGGTGTCGCGGCCACGCGCGCGCATCTCGGACTTCGCCGCCTCGGGCTATGCCGCACTGTCGCTGAGCGTGGCGATCATGAGCGCCCGCCAGAACGGCCGGGGGCAGCACCTGGACGTGTCGATTCTGGATGCCGTGACGTCCTGGACGGCGCAGGGCGCCTGGGCCGCGCGCGGCATTGACGCGGACCGGCTGGTCGACTCGCCGACGGTGATGCCGGAGAACGACCTGTTCGAAACCCTGGACGGCCGCCACCTGGCGATGGGCATCCTGGAGAACAAGTTCTGGGTCAACCTGTGCGAGGTGCTGGGCGACGAATATCCCGCCTTGCGCGATCCGCGTTTTGCGACTCGGCCGCAAAGGCAGAAGCACAAGCAGGAGGTCAACACCCTCATGGTGCAGGTGTTCGCGGGCAAGACGCTGGCCGAATGGGGCGATCGCTTCGCCGGCACCGACGTTCCCTTCTCCCCGGTGCTGGGCGCCGCGGAGCTGTTCGAGGATGCGCAACTGATCGCCCGCGACATGGTGCGGCAGCACCCCGAGGAAGGCCGGATTTCGGTGCGCTTTCCGGTGAAGTTCTCTGCCGGCCTGCCGGACGCGCCGGAGGGGGTGCCCGCGCTCGGCGAGCACACGGAGTCGGTCTTGAAGGCCTGACGGTTGTCCGCAATACGAGCGCATGTATTGATCTGCCGCAAGGTCGGGGCGGCGCGGAGGTGAGAGGCTACGGCCATCCCCTCCGGAGTGCCCGCAATGACACACACCACAATCAGAATCATCCGCGATGAGCATTCGGCGCTTTCCGCCATGCTGCGCTCCATCGTCCTGCTGCTGGCCCAGCACCGCCGACAGGGCACGCTGCCGGATTTCGGCGCCTTGCGCGCGATGCTCTTCTATGTCGACGAGTTTCCCGAGAAGCGGCACCACCGCAAGGAGTCCGAGCTGCTGTTCCCGAAGATGCGCGCGCGGACGCCGATCTCGCGCGAACTGCTCGACCGGCTGGACGACGACCATGCGCGCGGCGAGCGAAAGATCCGGGAAGTCGAACATGCCTTGCTCGGCTTCGAGATGATGGGCGAGGCCCGTCGTCAAGCCTTCGAGCAGGCGGTCGAGCGCTATGTCGACTTCTACCTGGCCCACATGGCGATGGAAGAGCGCGAAATCCTTCCCCTGGCCGA
Source organism: Variovorax sp. P2_H12 (assembly GCF_056403395.1). Taxonomy (NCBI): domain Bacteria; kingdom Pseudomonadati; phylum Pseudomonadota; class Betaproteobacteria; order Burkholderiales; family Comamonadaceae; genus Variovorax; species Variovorax sp. P2_H12. The sequence goes on from NZ_JBFUFO010000054.1 coordinate 19,729, forward strand.
GAAAGTGCTGACGGACGAAGACTGGAGCGAGCTCGACCGGGCCTTCAGCGCCAATCGCGATCCGCTCACCGGCTGCGAGCCGGAGCCGGACTACGGCGCACTCTTCACCCGGATCGTGAATGCGGTTCCCGCACCGATCGGCCTGGGCGCGGGCTGAGGGGCGGCCAACGAGCGGGAGAAGAGGGCTGTCCTTGCACCTTTACGGACGGCCGGTAGAGGGCGGGTTCGGATTCGCCCCGGCCCGATCCCGGAGTAGACGGTCTCGCCAGTCTTGAGCGCGGTGACGGTCCGCACTAGCCGCTGGCGCGGTTCGAGTGCGGCGGCACCAGCAGGTCACACATCTCCACGAAACGCAGAGCCGATGGCGACAGCGCGTGCCCCCGCACCGTAATGATTGCGATCGTTCGCCTCATGGCTGGACGCATGATGCGGATCGCCTTCAGGGCGCCATGCGAAGGCACCGCCAAGGCGGGCAGAATGCCGACGCCCAGCCCGGCCTCCACCATCGCCACCGTCGTGCTCACGTGGGTGAACTCGTAGTTCAGTTCGCAGGCAAGGCCTTCCGCCGACAGGGCTTCGAGAAGCTGCCTGCGGAACTCCGATTCTCCGAGCGTCAGCAGCGGCGAGCGCGCGAGTTCGCGCAGCGAGATCCCTTTCTTCTGCGCCGCCGGGTGATCGGCGGACACGAGCGCCATGTAGTCGTCGTCGAACAGGGGCCGACTGTGCAGGGTGCCCGGCTTCAAGGGTTGGGGGCCGATGCCGAAATCGACTTCGCGCCGGCGCACCGCCTCCAGCAGGTCCGGCTGGGCCAACTCCCGCACACGCACGGAAATGCCGGGATGGCGCTGCGCGAATTTCGTCAGCAACCCGGGCAGGCGCGTGCCCGCCACCGTGGGAACGCATGCGAAGGTCAACTGGCCCCGCTGCATGTCGGCGACCAGCTGGAGGCCCGCGAGCGCATCGTCCAATTCGGCCATCGCCTTGCGGGCACTGATCATCAACTGCTCCCCCTCGCGCGTGAGTTCGACCCTGCGCGTGGTGCGATGAAACAGCGCAACGCCCAGGCGTTCTTCCAGTTGGCGGATCTGCATGCTCACCGCCGGCAGCGACAGGTGCATCTGTTCGGCCGCCTTGCGGAAACTGGCGTGCTCGGCAACGGCAAGAAATGTCGAAAGGAGCTTGAAGTTGATCTTCATCGAAAACTGAACAATCGCTCAGATTATTTGATTTGTGTTGATGGATCGTACAGGCCTACGATCCGGCCTCTGATAGTTCTTTCCGAGTGGAGCCTCTGTGGAAGTCAAGCGAATCGCCGGCGCTCTCGGCGCTGAAGTGCTCGGCCTGGACCTGCGCCGCCCTCTGAGCCAGGGCATGGCCGCCGAGTTGCGCGCGGCGTTCCTCGCGCACAAGGTCGTCTTCCTGCGCGGACAAGCGCTCAGCCCCGAGGAATTCCTGCGCTTCGCGCGCGCCTTCGGCAAGCCGGTCGAATATCCGTTCGTGAAGGGGATCGAAGGCCATCCCGAGATCATCGAAGTCAAGAAGCTGGCGCACGAGCGCGTCAACTTCGGGGGCGTTTGGCACACGGACACGGCCTACCTGGACGAGCCGCCCATGGGCACGATGCTGTTGTCCAGGGAGGTGCCCCCTTATGGAGGCGACACGATGTTCGCAAACCAGGTGTTGGCCTACGAGGCCCTGTCAGACACGATGAAGCGCCTGTTGAATGGCCTGGTGGGCATCGCCAGTTCGGCCAAGGCGGATGTCTCGAAGACGCGCGAAGACCGCATCCGCAGCGACGGCAACGAAGGGGTGGCCCGGGAGTTCGTCTCCAGGCATCCCGTCGTGCGCACCCATCCCGAGACGGGAGAGCAGGCGCTGTATGTGAATGTCGCGCACACAGACGGCATCGAAGGACTCACGCAGGCCGAGAGCGCGCCGCTGCTGCGCTTTCTCTTCGAGCATCAGGTCAAGCCGGAGTTCACCTGCCGATGGTCCTGGCAGACGGACTGCATCGCCTTCTGGGACAACCGCTCGGTCCAACACAACCCGGTGAACGACTATCACGGCTTTCGCCGTGTATTGCACCGGATCACCCTCGCCGGCGGGCGGCCGTTCCAGGATTTTTCGCGACAGCAGACATTGCCGCGCGGCGTTCAAGAGCCAAGCGAGGCGGCGCATTGATGCACTTGCGTCGAGGCGAAGGGCCCGGAGATTCGAATTCCTCCGGCAAAGGCGGTCGATTGTTCAGGTAGCAGTTGGAGCCGGGGGCTCCGGGCTCTTCAGCACGCCGCGGCGCACCTGGTCGCGTTCGATCGACTGGAACAGCGCCTTGAAGTTGCCCTCGCCGAACCCGTCGTCGCCCTTGCGCTGGATGAACTCGAAGAACACCGGCCCGAAGACGGTCTCGGAGAAGATCTGCAGCAGCAGGCGCGGGCTGCCGCCCCCGGTGCTGCCGTCCAGCAGGATGCCGCGCGCCTGCAGTTCGGGGATCGGCTGGCCGTGGCCGGGCAGCCGCTGCTCGAGCATCTCGTAGTAGATGTCGTTGGGCGCGGTCATCAGGGGCACGCCGGCCAGGCCGAGCTGGTCGATGGTCGAGATCAGGTCCTCGCTCAGGAGCGCGATGTGCTGGATGCCCTCGCCATTGAACTTCATCAGGAACTCCTCGATCTGGCCCGAGCCGCCCTTGGAGGATTCCTCGTTCAGCGGAATGCGGATCTTGCCGTCGGGCGCGGTCAGCGCCTTCGAGGTGAGGCCGGTGTATTCGCCCTGGATGTCGAAGTAGCGGATCTCGCGGAAGTTGAAGAGCTTCTCGTAGAAGCCGGCCCAGAAGGCCATGCGGCCGCGGTAGACGTTGTGCGTCAGGTGGTCGACGATCTTCAGGCCGTGGCCGGCCGGATGCCGGTCGACGCCGGCGATGAATTCGAAGTCGATGTCGTAGATCGACTTGCCGTCCTCGAAACGGTCGATCAGGTACAGCGGCGCGCCGCCGATGCCCTTGATCGCGGGCAGCCGCAGCTCCATCGGTCCGGTGGCGATCTCCACCGGCTGGGCCCCGAGCGCGAGGGCGCGCGCGTAGGCCTGGTGCGAGTCCTTGACGCGGAAGGCCAGCCCGCAGGCCGAGGGGCCGTGCTCGGCCGCGAAGTAGGCCGCCGGGCTGTTCGGCTCGCGGTTGACGATGAAGTTGATGTCGCCCTGGCGGTACAGCACCACGTCCTTGGAGCGATGGTGCGCCACCGGGCTGAAGCCGAGCTTCTCGAAGAAGGGCTCGAGCAGGTTCGGCGTGGGCGAGGCGAACTCGACGAACTCGAAGCCCATCAGTCCCATCGGGTTCTCGAACAGATCGGTCATGTGCGTGCTCCGAAGATGCGGCCTATTCGGCCGTGATGTTGGCCTTCCTGACCAGCCGGGCGTAGCGCTCCTGTTCGGTCTTGAAGAACTGGGCCGAGGCCTCGGGGCTCATCGGGTTGATGATGTTCTCCTGCTTGGCCATGGCCTCCCTGGTCTCGGGCATGTTGAAGGCCGCCACCACCGCAGTGTGCAACCGTTTGACCTCGGCCGGTGGCAGTTTCGCCGGGCCGATCACCGCGAACCAGCCCGCGACGTCGACATCCGGGAAGCCCTGCTCGGCCATGGTCGGCACTTCGGGCAGCGAGGGCACGCGGCTCTTGCCCATCACGCCGATCGCGCGCAGCGCGCCGCTCTTGAGCTGGCCCTGGATCGCCGGCACCGCCACCACGCCCATCTCGACCTGGCCGCCGATGATGTCGGCCACCATCGGTCCCACGCCCTTGTAGGGGATGTGGCGGACGTCGACGCCGGCGGCGTCCATGAACATCGCGCCGGCCAGGTGGATGATGGTGCCGTTGCCGGATGACGCGTAGTTGTAGCCGTCGGGCTTGGCCTTCAGCAGCGCTTGCAACTCCTTGGCGTTCTTCGCTGGCACCTTGGGGTTCACCACCAGCACGAAGGGCGTTGCGCCGAGCACCGAGATCGGCGTGATGTCGCTGAGGGCGTCGAAGGGCATCTTCTTGAACACGCTGGGGTTCACCACGTGGTTGTTGGACACCACGCCGAGGGTCTGGCCGTCGGCCGGCGCCCGCACCACCACGCTGGTGCCGGTGAGGCCGCCGGCACCCGGCAGGTTCTCGATCACGACCGCCTGGCCGCCCAATGCCTTGGTGAGCGAGGGCGAGGCGGCCCGCATGATGGTGTCGACGCCAGAGCCGGCACTCACCGGCAGCACCACGCGCAGCGGCTTGTCGGAGCCCTGCGCGAAGGCGCCGGTGGTGGTCACGGCGAAGGCGGCGGCGAGCAGGGCGGTGATGCCGCGGCGTTGGATGCTGAGGTTCATGGTGTGTCTCCGTTGGGTCTTTTCTGGAAATCGGGAATTCAGGCGGGTGCGTGGCTGGCCAGGCCGGCGAGGATCTCTGCAGTGTGCTGCCCCACGGACGGCAGCGCATGCCGCACGCCCGGGCGCCGGCCGCCCATCAGCAGCGGCAGCAGCACCACGTCGGTAGTCTGGCCGTCGTCGCATTCCATCGGCACCAGGCCGCCGCTGGCCTTGAGGTGCGGGTCGTCGGCCAGCTGGTCGGGCCGCATGATCGGTGCGTAGGGAATGCCGGCCGCTTCGAGCTTGGGCGCGAGCGCTTCGACGCGATGGTGCCGCAGGATCTCCCCCAGCCTGGCCAGCAGCGCCGGCCGCACCGCCACCCGCAGCGCATTGTTCGCGAGCGCCGGGTCGGCCGCCAGCTCCGGCGCGTCGATCACGCGGCACAGCGTCAGGAACTGCTTGTCGCTCACTGCGCCGATGAAGAGCTGCTCGCCGTCGGCCAGCGTGAAGACGTCGTACACGCTCCAGGCCGACACGCGCGAGGGCATCGGCGGCGGCGGCTCGCCGGTCATGGCGTACTGCTGCATGTGCTGCGACGAGAGGAAGACGCAGTTCTCGAACAGCGCGCTCTGCACTTCCTGGCCGCGGCCGGTGCGCTCGCGTTCGCGCAGCGCGGCCAGCACGCCGATGGCGCCGAACATGCCGCCCATGATGTCGTTGACCGAGGTGCCGGCGCGCAGCGGCCGCCCCACCGGGCCGGTCATGTACGACAGCCCGCCCATCATCTGCACGACCTCGTCGAGCGCCAGCCGGTTCTCGTACGGCCCGGGCAGGAAGCCCTTGTGCGTGACGTAGACGAGGCGCGGATATTTCTTCGACAGGGTCTCGTAGTCGAGGCCGAAGCCTGCCATCAGGCCGGGCCGGAAGTTCTCCAGCACCACGTCGCACTGGCCCGCCAGCTCGGCCGCAGTGGCCCGGCCCTCCTCGGTGCCGATGTCGATCACCACGCTCTTCTTGTTGCGGTTGAAGGCGCGGAAGAAGCCGATGCCCAGGCCCGGCAGCTTGCGGGTCTTGTCGCCGCCGGGCGGCTCGACCTTGATCACCTCGGCGCCGAGGTCGGCCAGGATCATGCCGCAGGTGGGGCCCATCACCATGTGGGTGAACTCGAGCACGCGGACGCCGGCGAGCGGCAGGGGAGCGGTGGAGGTGGTCATGCAGAGGGTCTCGTGGTGGGAATCAGGCGGCCACGGCGTGGGCCGCAGCGCCGAAGGTCCTGGGCAGGCCGGCCTGCCACAGCGAGCCGTGCAGCGCTTCGCCGGCCAGCCACTCGGCGACCCGGGCGCGCAGCGCCAGCAGCCGGTCGATGTCGATGCCGGTCGCGATCCCCATGCTGCCGAGCATGTAGGCCAGGTCCTCGGTCGAGACGTTGCCGCTGGCGCCCGGCGCATGCGGGCAGCCGCCGATGCCGGCCAGGCAGGCATCGAAGCGGGCGACGCCGACCTCGAGTGCGGCGTAGACGTTGGCGAGGCCGAGCCCGCGCGTGTCGTGGAAATGACCGCACCAGAAGCGGTCGCCGGCGATCTTCACCGCGTCCTCGAAGAGGTCGCGCACCATCGCCGGGTCGGCGTAGCCGACGGTGTCGGCCAGGCTCACGCGGTCGGCGCCGGCGTCGAGCAGGGCCTGCATCAGGCGCAGCACCTCGGCCTTGTCGACCCGGCCCTGCAGCGTGCAGCCGAAGGCGGTGCCGACGCCGCCCTCGATCAGCGTCCTGACGCCGGACGCGTCGCGCGCGGCGCGGATGCGCGCCACTTCGGCCACCACGTCGTCCGGCGTCTTGCGCAGGTTGGCGAGGCTGTGGGCATGGCTGGCGGAGAGCGGCACGATCATCAGGTCGGCCCGGGCGGCGATGGCGCTTTCGGCGCCGCGCAGGTTGGGCACCAGGACCGAGACGAAGAGCTTCGGCAGGGTCTTGGCGAACTCGACGAGCTCGCCGGTATCGGCCAGCTGAGGCAGCAGGCGCGCCGGCACGAAGGAGCCGACCTCGATCTCGCGCTGGCCGGCTTCGTAGGCCGCGCGGATCCATTCGACTTTCTGCGCCGTGGGCAGGATGGTGGCGATGCTCTGCAGGCCGTCGCGCAGGCCGACTTCTCGGATCACGGCGCTGCGCGGCAGCCGGGTGGCGGTGAGGGTCATCGAATCAGTCTCCGGGCGCGCGGTGCGGCGCCATGGACAGACTGTAGGCATTCCCACTCCGTCTAAAAAGCGGTAAATTGGAACGTTCAACGTTCCAGTTCGGAATGCCAAGATCCAGGCCCTCATGCGCGACCTCGACCTCACCTCCTTGCGGCTCTTCGTCAGCGTCTGCGAGACGCGCAACATCGCGCGGGCCGCCGAGCTGCACCACATCGTCGCCTCGGCCATCAGCAAGCGCCTGCTGCTGCTCGAGGAGACCGTCGGCAACAAGCTGGTCGAGCGGCACCGGCGCGGCGTGCAGCCCACCGCGGCCGGCGAGATCCTGCTCGAGCATGCACGCCTGATGCTGGCCGGCGCCGACCGGGTCGCGCGCGACATGGCGGCCTACGGCACCGGCATCAAGGGGCAGGTGAGGGTGCTGGCCAGCGTGTCGTCGATCGCCGAGTTCCTGCCCGACGACATCGCGGCCTTTTTGCAGCTGCCCGCACACCGCGACATCCGCATCGACATCGAGGAGGCGCTCAGCCGCGACCTGGTGCGCGGCCTGCGCGAAGGCCTGGCGCCGGTGGGTGTGTGCTGGGACGCGGCCGACCTCGAAGGCCTGGCGACGCGCCCCTACCGGCACGACCATCTGGCGATCATTGCGCATCCCGCGCACCCGATCGCGCGCTTCAAGCGTTGCGCCTTCGCCCAGACGCTCGATTTCGAGCACGTCGGCCTGCCGGCGTCGACCGCGGTCCACACCATGCTGGCGCGCGCCGCGGCCATCATCGGAAAGCCGATCAGCTACCGGGCGGTGGTCAGCACCTTCGACGCCTCGATGCGCTGCGTGCGCGCCAACCTTGGCATCGCGGTGGTGCCGCGCGAGGTGGCCGATCCGGTGGCCGCCAGCCTGGGCATTCGCGTGCTGCCGCTGTCGGACGCCTGGGCGAAGCGCAGGTTCGCGCTGTGCTTTCGCGATGAGTCCCGGCTGTCGCCGGCGGCCCGGCTGCTGGTCGGCCATCTCGAGAGCCTGGAACGAGCGCGCCGCTCGCGCGCCTGAACTTCGAACGCCAGCGCCGCAAGAGCCTCAGGACGCCGACTCCACCGTCGGCTGCACCTTGCCGCGGATCGCCCGCGCGGTGAAAGTCGTCTTCATGCCGAGCTGGACCGAGACCTCGGCATCGCTCATTCCGCCCTGTATGAGGCGCGCGGCATAGGCGTTGCGCACGAACTGCGGGCCATGGAAGGCCGCTTCGTGGCCCAGCACATCGAGCGTGCGCTTCACGCAGCTCGTGACCACGCGCTCGGCCAGGTCCGGTGCCACGGGGCTGCAGGCAGCGCCCAGGCCGCCGCCGACCAGTTCGGCCGACTGCACCATGTCGGCCTGGCCGAGGAAGAGGCGATTGGAGACCCGGGCGTGCTCGTCGCGTTCGCGCCGCGTCCGCACCACCCGCAGCGTGCTGCGGGCCTCGAGCCACTGCTGCAGCGCCTGCCCCAGGTGCGGGCGCCCGACCAGCGTGCGCGCCTCGACCTGCCGGTGGCCCGGCGAGCGGATGACCACGCTGCCGTCCGCCTGGATCGTGATGTTGCGCGGGATCAGCTTGCAGACTTCGGACAGCTTCAGCCCGCACTCGGCCACCACCAGGCGCAGCGCCAGGTTGCGCGCCGGCGTCCAGCCGCTGGGGAGCTGGCGCGCCTCTTCCTCGAAGAGCTCGGCGGCCATCCGTTCGTAGGCCGCCAGGAAGGTCGGGCCGGGCGGCAGCGGGGGATCGGTCTCGAAACGGGTCTCGGGCTGTCGCCGCTTGCGGTCGAGCACCACCGATGCCGGGTTCGAAGCGAGGACGCCGCTGGCGTGCAGGTGCGTGAAGACGCGGTGGATCTCCGCCAGGTAGGTGCGCATGGTGCGCACGCTGGCGGGCGCATCGTCGCGGCCGCGCAGGGCGTCGAGAAAGGACTCGATGTGGGCCTGCCGGACCTCGTCGAGCCGCAGCGACCGGGCGGCGAGCCAGCGGCAGAACTTGCCCCAGAACGATTGATAGAGGTCGTTGCTGTGCGCGGTGTAGCGCGGCGCATCGGCGCCGGCGATGTCGGAGGCCTTCTTCCAGCTCAGGGTCGAGCGCCACTGCCGATGGGCTTCGACGGGATTCTGCAGCCAGGGCAGGCGAGCTTCGGAGGAGGCGGCGATGGTGTGCGGCATGTTGCTGGAGATGCAGCATAGACCAGAGGGGCAGGGCCTGGAAGAAGAGTCCTGCGGATCTTCCTCGACATCGGGGCGCCGCAATCAGGACACGGGGTTGGACCGCATGGCCACATCGATGGCATCCAGCAGGTCCTTGCCGCGAAACGGCTTCGACAGATAGCCTGACGCGCCGCGGCGCATCGCCTCGATACGCACCTGCGGCGCGTCATGCGCCGTGACCACGATGACTGGAGGCCCATGTCCGCGCGTGCGCAATTCCGTCAGCAATTCCAGGCCGGACATCGCGGGCAGCTTGAAGTCGCTGACGATGCATGCGGCCTTTGCGATCGGTCCCTCGGCCAGGAGCGCCTCCGCCGACGCATAGGCCACAGTCTTCCATCCGGCCGCGTTCAGCAGGCGCTGGATCGCCTGGCGCATGCTGTCGTCGTCCTCCACCACAAGTACCACGCCGGTCGGGATCAGTGTCATCGGGGTGTCCGTGAAGCGGCCGATCGGATTCGCGCGTTCCGCCGAGAAGCCGCTTCGATCATTGCGCGCTGGCGTTCGCAAGGAAACCCGGTCGAGGGGCAATTTGATTGCCCGAAAGGGAAGGCGCGGCGCGTGCTCAGAGCCTCACGGTGCGCCAACGACGGTGTAGTAGACGCCATTGGCGCCGTAGAAAGGCCGGAACCAGCTGTCGCCCACATGGTAGTAGTCGACGCCGAAGCGGTTCACCACGACCGCGCCTTCGGGCACCCTCGCGTAGCTGACGCCCATGGGATAGACGGCGCGGTTCGCGTTGGCGACCGCGGCGCCGGCCGCCACCCCGACGACTGCACCTGCGGCCACCGCGCCCGCGCAGTCGTAGCAGCCGGCGTGGTAGTAGGGGACCGCCACCGGTGCGTGGTACGGCGCATAACCCGCGGCGCCGTAGGCGGGTGGGCGGTAAGTGCTGAAGCCGCCGGCGGTGGTGTGCACCGCACCGTAGCCGGCCACGCCGGTGGTGGTGCCGCCGTACATGTTGGTGTGGCTGGTGGCGCCGTCCCAGCTGTGCGTGGTGCTGCCGCCGTAGGCATTGGTGTGGGTGGCGCCGCCCCAGCCGCCCTCGGAATGGCCACCGAAGCGGTTGGCGCTGGCCCAGGCGGCGGCCGGTGCGTGGAAGCCCGCCGTGATCAGCAAGCTCGCCAGCAGCGGCAGGAGGGTCTTCGGGGATGTCATGGTTCGAGCTCCTTATGGCGCCTTGGCGGCCGGCTTTGCCGCCTTCTTCGCTGCCGCTGCCGCGGGCGGCTTCGGCGCGGCAAAGGCGATCTTCTTCGCGTTGGCCGCGTTCATCGCCGCGAAGGCCTCGGCGGCGATGACCGGGTCGAGCTTCCAGTTGGACAACTCCACCTGGTGGCGCAGTTGCAGCGGGTCGCCACGGAAGACGGCGCGCATCTTGCGCGGCAGCTTGTCGTCGGCGCCGATCCAGATCTGCATGAACAGGCTGTCACTGGCGATCGCGATCATCTCGGTCGTGGTGCCGCCGACCACCTTGGACTGGCCGATGTAGAAGGCCTTCGCGAGGCCTTCGGTGAGGGTGCCGAAGGGGTCGGCACCGACGATATCGGCGAACGGGAAATAGATCGCCGCGCTGTCGAAGGCCTGCTTCAGCATGGCGTCGATGGTGGGTGGCGCGGGCGCCACGGCGACCAGGCTCTCGGCCGGCGCGAAAGCGGTCAGCGTCTTGCCGTCGTAGTAGTACTCGGCGGGCGGGCCGTCACCCAGGGTGATGACGCGCAGCCGGTCGGGGCGTTGCAGCAGCACTTCGGAGGTGGTCGCATAGGCCAGCGAGGGCCCGACGCTGCTCGGGCTCTCGTAGGTGGCGACGGCGGTGAAGGCCATCGACTTCGCCGCCGTCAGGCTGGCGCTCATCGCGCGCAGCAGATCCATCGCCTTGGCGTCGAGCTGGGGTGCGGGTCGGGCGGGCGACTTGGCGGCGGTCTTGGCAGGTGCAACGGTCTGTGCGTTCGTGCCGGCGGCCATCGACAGGGCTGCCGCCAGCATGAAGGCCACTGCGAAGAATCGAGACCGGATCATGAGCTGTCTCCTCGAAAAAACCTGCGATGCGCACCCCTGAGCGCGGCCATCATCCGTCCGGCGCCGTGGAGGGGGAATCGGGTGCGAGGGCAAAGCGATTGCCCGAAAGGGAAGCCCCGAGCGAGGCAACCGGCGCGCAGGACGGCTGCTGCCGAAGCCGTTCGGCAAGGCGGCCGAGCTCGGCTGCCGAATCCGCGCCCAGCTTCAGCATCAGATGGGAGCGCTCCGCCTTGATGGTGCGTTCGCTGGTATGGAGCTCGTCGGCGATCTGCTTGTTGAGCTTGCCGGCGACGACGCGATCGAACACCTCGCGCTCGCGTGCCGTCAGGGTGGCGAACAGGGCCTCGAGCCGCCTCGACGCGTCGCGAACCGAGCGCTGCGAGTCGTCGTGTGCGAGTGCCCGGTCGAGCGCCCCGAGCAGCGTGTCGCGCTGGACCGGCTTCTGCAGGAAATCCACCGCGCCGGCCTTCATCGCCCGCACGCTGGACGGCACGTCGCCACGGCCGGTGAGGAACACCACCGGCAGCATGCAGCCGTGCTGCCGCAGCACTTCCTGCAACTCCAGCCCCGATGGCCCGGGCAGGCTCACGTCGAGCAGCAGGCAGCCTGGATGGTCGGGCAGCGGGTGCAGAAGGAACTCGCCGGTCGAGGCGTAGCCGCGCGCGTCGAGCCCGGCCGCATCGAGCAGCCGCAGCAGCGCGACGCGCAGTTCGTCATCGTCGTCGACGACGTGGATGAGGGGTCTTGCGCTCATTGGAGGACCTCCGTGCTTCGCGCTGCGGTGCGAGCGCCTTCGGGCGGCCGGGCGGGGTTCCCCGGCGGCGCGGCGCTCGCCTCGACCCACCGCGGCAGTTCGAGGTGAAACACCGTGGCTTTGCCCGGCGTGCTCACGGCCCAGATGCGTCCCCCATGGGCCTCGACGATCGAGCGCGTGATCGACAGGCCGAGGCCCATGCCGCGGCGCTTGGTGCTGAAAAATGAATCGAAGAGCTTCGGCAGATGCTCCGGCACGATGCCATGGCCACGGTCGCTCACCGTGATCTGCACCAGTTCCCCGCGCTCGGTAATCGAGACGACGATCCTGCGGCGGCTCTCGGGCAGGTCGCCGACCGCATCCATCGCGTTCAGGACCAGGTTGATGAGCACCTGCTGGATCTGGATCGGGTCGCCGACGACACGGACCGGCGTCGCGCAGGGTCGTATCACCAGCGTCATGGCCCGGCGCCGCGCTTCCGCGTCGAGCAATTCGCAGCCATCGCCGACGGCTGCATTGAGTTCGAAGGGCTGCCGTGCGATGGCTTGTTTCGCCAGCAGGGTTCGCAGCCTGGCGATCACATCGCTGGCGCGCAGGTCATCGCGCCGGATGTCGGCCAGGATGTGGCCGAGATCGTCGGGCCCTTGACGCCCCGAGATGAGCAGCAGTTCGGCCGCTTCGGCATTGGCCAGGATCGCTGCGAGCGGCTGGTTGATCTCGTGGGCGATCGACGCGGCGAGCTCCCCGGCAATCGCCAGCCGAGACGCATGTGCGAGTTCGCTTCCCCGTTGCACCAGTGCCATTTCGGCCCGGCGGCGACGCCGGTGCTCGAGCACGAGCGCGGCGATCAGGCCCGCCTGCAGCAGGATCACGGTGCTGCCGATGAGGCCGGCCGTCCGGTAGGCTTCCCAGAAAGTGGGTTGCCTGAACGCCACCAGCGCGTCGGCCGGGATGTCGGCGTCGGCGATGCCCCAGCGCCGGGTCTGGCGCAAGTCGATGTTGAGGACGTTCGGCATCAGATTGGGAAGTTCCAGCGACGCGGGCGTCGCGCCGTGCAGGAGGCGGTCGACGATCTGTCCCGCCTGTTGGCCTATCGATTCGAAGTGCGGCACGCGACCGCCGACTGCGCCCGTGCCGACGAAGGTGCTGAAGGTTCCATACACCGGCACCGGCGCTGCCTGCGCGATGAGCTGGACCGAGTCGTGCGGCGTGAACCACAGGCCGTCGCCGCTCTGATAGAAGCCAGGGGTGAACACCAGCGAGTCGGCGTCGAGCCCCCGGAGGCGCTTCACCAGGGTCTCGGTGGGCAGTCCGGCCAGAAACTCGGGCTTGATCCTGTCTTCGAATCGTGCCGCCTGGGCTCGAAGCAGCGCTTCCCATTGACGGTCGCGCCGCGTCGTGCCCGTCACGAAGTAGATGCGCTGCGCTTTCGGATGCCAGCGCAGGGCCTGTTCGATCGTGCCGGCGATGTCGTAGTCGATCGGCACGCCCACCACGTCGATGGGCAGGGGGCCGAGCGGCGCCGGAAAGCTCGTCGAGACCGCGGCATGGACCACCGGAACCCCCGGAAAGAGCCGTTCGCGATGGCGCAGCAGGAAGTCCAGCGCATCCCTTGCGACGGCGACGACCACCGCGGGCGGATGGCCGGCGTACTTGTCGTGCAGGTAGGTCGCCATCGTTCGCTCGTAGGCCTCGCCGACGAATTCGGGGCGATCGAGGGTCTCGCTGAAGATCTGCACCGGCCGCTCGCCGGTACTGGCGATGGCGTTTCGCAATCCGGTCTCGATGTCGACGTTGCCAGGCACCAGCCGGCCGTTGGCGTACAGGACCAGGACGTATCGACTGGGGTCCGCGATCGCGTGGCCGCCCGTCAGGAGCAGGCACAGCGCGATGAGATTCAGCCCGGCCCATCGCCAGAGCAGCTGACGCGCAGACCTTTTCACGGCGGCCGGCGAACAGGGGATCACGGGCGATGGCCGGACGACCGGCTCCGGCTGCTTCAAAGGCGCCAGTGCGGCGCACCGTCCGGCGTGGAGGGGACGACCCTCGGAGCCATTGACCTGAAGTTCTTCGACATAGCGATTCCCTCTTGGTTTTGTTTGGCCGGTTCGGCGAGCCGATCGACGCGGGAAGTCGTCTGCGGGGTCGAACAGTAGCGAAATTCCCGGCGTCGGTCTTGACATATTGGGCCACGCGTTCGACCATGCGCCTCCACACCGAGGACTCCCGGGATGTCGAGACCAGCGCTTCGATCGCGACCTGTCCGCCTCTGGAGCCTGGGTGCCGAGGATCCGGGTACCGTGCGTGTGGCGGCCATGGCGGGCATTCCCGCGGTGCTGCGCGAGAAGGGCTTCGATCCGGCGCCGGTGCTCGCCGATGTCGGGCTCGCTCCCGGCACCTTCGACGATCCCGAGCTTCACATGTCCTACCGCACGGCCGGCCTGCTGCTGCAACGCTGCGCGGAGCTCACCGGCTGCCAGCATTTCGGGCTGCGTGCCGGTCAGCATGCGACGGCCTCGTCGCTGGGGCTGCTGGGCGAGCTGATCCAGAGCTCGCCCACCGTGCAGTCGGCCCTCGACAGCCTGATCGCCCATGTGCATCTGCAGACGCGCGGCGGGGTGCCGACCCATGCCGTGGAGGGCGAGAACGCCAGCTTCGGCTACGCGATCTATCTGCGGAACATGCCCGGCACGGCGCAGGCCTACGATCTTGTCGCGGCCTTCGAGTTCAACATCCTGAAAGCCGTGTGTGGCCCGCGCTGGGGCCCCGTCGAGGTGTCGTTCGCCCATGGCGCGCCGAAGGATGTGCGGCCCTACCGGCGCCTGTTCGGATGCCGGCTGCGCTTCGATGCGGACCGGACCGAACTCAGCTTCAACAGGCACTGGCTTGCCCAGCCGCCGATGGCGTCCGACGCCGAGCGCCACCGGCAGTTGCAGCGCGAGATCCTGGCGCAGGAAAGCCTCGCGCCCGACGCGCTGGTCGACCACATCAGCGCCGCGCTTCGCCAGATGGTGCTGAACGGGCGCGCGACCGAAGGCCTGCTGTGCGACCTGCTCTCGGTGCCGAGGCGCACGCTGCACCGGATGCTGGCGGCGCAGGGCACGGGCTTCAGGAAACTGCTGGAGGACGTGCGCTACGAAGTCGCGCGCCAGCTGCTGATCGACACCGACATGTCGACCGCCGAACTGGCGGCGTCGCTCGACTATGCCGACGCCAGTGCCTTCAATCGCGCGTTCCGCCGCTGGACGGACTCGCCGCCTGCGGCATGGCGTGCGAGGGCCAGATCCGGCGGCTGATCTAAAGCACGGTATATCATCAGAAAGGGACCGGTATCACTCGCCGTCGCGCTTTTTGTGCCCGCCCCTCAGAGCCGCGCCAGATCGGGTCCGTCCTTGGGCCCGAACCACGCCCGCCGGTAGGCCTCGCGGGCCGTGCGCTCCGCCTTGGCATCGCCCTTCCTGCGCTCGACCTCGGCCAGCCCTGCGAGCGCCCATCCGTTGTTGCGCACGCGCGCCAGGGAATCCCTGAATGCCTGCTCCGCTTCGTCCAGCTTGCCCTGGCGCAGCCTGACCGAGCCCAGCGATTGCCGCACCGGGTAGTACCAGTAGGGTGGCTCGGTGTAGGTGAGTGCGTCTTCGATGGCGATGGCTTCCGTGTATGCCTTGGCCGCACCGTCCAGATCGCCTGTCGCGTCGGCCAGCCGCCCGGTGGCGACCAGTCCCGCGGTGCGCACGATCTCCTTGGCCGGCAGCCCCCAGGGCTCGAAGGGCTTGAAATCCGCGCTGCGTTCGATGGCGGCGATGGCGTCGATCTCCTGCTGTGCGCCTGCCTTGTCCTTGCGTGCCGCGAAGGCGACGGCGCGCGCGTAGTGGTACATGGTCGAGACCAGCACCACCTCGTCGGTCGGCGCCGGAAGCTTGAGGATCGTGTCCGGGTCGCTGAATTGCGCACGTGTGGTGTAGTGCGCCGCCTTGATCGGCTGCAGGATCGGGAACAGCTTCACCAGCTCGCCCGGCACCGAGGCGTCGAGCTTCGAGGCCGCATCGATCGCCGTCTTCGCATCGCCGCCCATCTGCGCGGAGACCATCACGAAGTGGATGTTGTGCGGGTAGTAGGCGGCCTTGTAGAGCGGATCCGACGAGGAGGTCTTGAAGTAGTTCTCGTCGGCCTGGATCGCGCTGAGATTGGCCTCCAGCGATTCGCGGTACAAGCCCACGCGGTAGTAGATGTGCGCGGGCATGTGCACCAGGTGGCCGGCGCCGGGTACCTGTGCGGCCAGCCGCTTCGCGTAGGGCAGCGCGCGCTCCGGCTGGGTGGACGCCTCCACCGCGTGGATGTACAGGTGGATGGCGCCGGGGTGCGCAGGATTGCGTTTGAGCACCGTCTCGAGGGCGCCGAGGATGTCTGCGCCGCGTCCCTTCGGCTGGGCGCCGCCGGCCTGCCAGTAGTCCCAGGGCTGGGTGTCCATGGCCGCCTCGGCATACAGGGCCTGGATCATGTCGTCGGTCGGGAATTTCGCCGCGACGGCCTTCATGGCGTCCGCATAGGCGCCGTCCAATCCGCTGCGGTCGGGCTGGGCATCGGCGGCGTAGCGTTTCTCGAGGGCGCCGATCAGCATCCGCTCCTTCTCGCTCGCCTTGCCCTTGAGCGCCACCGCCTGGGCGAGCGCGGCCAGCGCCGGCGCGTTGGCCTCCGGCATCATCGGTACGTTGATGTTCGGGCCCAGCACCAGCGCCTCGCCCCAGAAGCACATGGCGCAACGGGGATCGAGTTGTTGCGCGGCCTGGAACGCGCGTTGCGCCTCGGCGTGATTGAAGGCGAAGGACAGGCGCAAGCCCTGGTTGAAATAGGCCTGGACCTTGGGATCGCGCGTGCCGATCGGGAACGCGAGGGTGCCGAGGTTCCGATAGAGCGGCACCGTGCCGCCGGCAGCCTGCATCGGCACCGGCTGGAAAGGTGCCGTCTCGCTCTTGACGCGGATCAGCGCCTTGAGCATCGCCGGCGGTCCGGTGACCACCGGCCCGCAGGCGCGGCCCGGCTCCGACAGCAGGGGATCGAAGGCGGGTGCCGGACCCCCGGCGCCGACCCCGTCGGCCACCAGCAGGCCGGACGATGCGATGGCGATGGCGGCCGTCGGCAACACCTGGCGGCCGAGCATGGAGCGGTGGCGCGTTGGCATGGCGTTTCCCTCTCGGAGTCGAAGCGGGACCTGCTGCGCGTGGGCAACTGGCCCGTCAATGGATGGGCCGGATAGAGGACAAAAATTCTGGCACCCCCCGAGGGGCCGCGCAATAGACCATTGGGCAAGGCGCCCTCATCCCATTGGACATGGCTCGGCCCCGCGGCAGCAAAGATGCCCGTCAGCCGCGCATCCCGTTACCCTGGGCGTTTGGCGGCGTGGTAGCGGCCGGTCCCGCGAGCAATGACCGTGTCGCCGGGCAGCACGTCGCCAGGTTCGTGCTCGGGCATGTTCGCCACGCGCTGGTAATGGGGAGCGAAGTCGATGTGCGCCAATTCCAGCAACTTGTCGAGACTGTCCAGGACGAAGTAGGTCTCCTGGAAATCGTCGATGCGATAGCGCGTTCGCATCACGCGTTCCAGGTCGAAGCGCACCCGGTTGGGCGAACTGTCCTCGATGGAGAACACGGTCTCCGTGGCGGACGAGGCGATGCCCGCGCCGTAAATCCGCAGTCCTTCGGGCTGTCGCACCAGGCCGAACTCGACCGTGTACCAGTACACGCGCGCAAGTTGCTCCAGTACGCCGAGTTTCTTGGCGCGCAGCCCGCCTTCTCCGTACGCCTGGATGTAGTCGGCGATGGCGGGGTTCATCAGCATGGGGACATGGCCGAACACGTCGTGGAAGACGTCCGGCTCTTCCAGGTAGTCCAGCTGGTCCGGCTTGCGGATGAACCGGCCCGACGGGAAGCGCCGATGGGCCAGGTGCTCGAAGAACACGTCGTCCGGGATGAGCCCCGGCACCGCGATCACCTGCCAGCCTGTGCGCTTCATCAGCGCGACCGAGAGGTCCTCGAAGTTCGGGATCCGGTCGGCGCCGATCGGCAGGTCTTTCATGCCCTGGAGAAACTCGTCGCAGGCGCGCCCGGGGAGGAGCGCGCTCTGGCGCTCGAAGAGCGTCTTCCACACGCCGTGCTCCTGCGCGGTGTAGGAAGACCAGCCCTGGTCGATGGTCCAGTCCGGGCGTTCCGGGCGATGCGCCTCGCCAGCGGCCAGCCCATGCCGAGCGGTTTCGTTGAGCTGTCTCAGCATCTTCGGAACTCCTCGGCTGCCTGCCGGTGGTGCGGCCATGGATGGGCTCGTTTGCTCATGCGTGCTCCTTTGCTTGCCAGCCGATGCACTTTTCGGGATCCGGGACGCCCCGCCTGCGCCCATGGTAGTGAAATTTCAATTTCCCATGGCGCAATATGAACCGGCGGAGAGGGTGTCTGCTGCGTGATGCTTGGGTGAGGCGAATTTCTTGATAGGCCAGGGGAGGGGTTGTGGGCGATGGATGAGGCGCAACGTTTGGGGTGGGCGGATGTGATAAGTAATTTTCATTTGATATACCGCACTTGAGGTTCCGGCGACACCTCCACTCCCCTTCATGTCTCAGGCCACCAGGCGATACCCCACCGCAATTTCAGTGATCAGATGTCGCGGCTGCGCCGGATCGACCTCGAGCTTCTGCCGCAAGTGCCCCATGTAGATGCGCAGATAGTGGCTCTGCTCGCCGTGGGTCGGCCCCCACACTTCACGCAGCAGCTGGCGCTGCGTGAGCACCCGGCCCGCATTCGCCACCAGCACCGACAACAGCCGGTACTCGGTCGGCGTCAGATGCACCTCCGCGCCCGCGCGCCGCACCAGGCGGGCGCCGCGATCGACCTCGACCTCTCCGAAACGGAACGGCGCCTCGGGCTCGTCGCCGCCGGCGGCTCGCGGCCGGCGCAGGTTGGCGCGTACGCGGGCCAGCAGTTCGCCGGTGCCGAAGGGTTTGGTCAGGTAGTCGTCGGCGCCGGCGTCCAGCGCGGCGATCTTGTCGGCTTCGTCGGTGCGCGCCGAGAGCACGATGATCGGCACGCCCGACCAGTCGCGCACGTCGCGGATCAGGGACACGCCGTCGCCATCGGGCAGGCCGAGGTCGAGCACCAGCAAGTCAGGCTGGCGCGTGCCTGCGGCGGCCAGGCCTTCGCGCAGCGTGCCGGCCTCGTGCACCTGCCAGCCCTCCGCTTCGAGCGCCCCGCGAACGAAACGGCGGATCTGAGGCTCGTCCTCGATCACGATGGCAACAGGAGTGGACATGGATTCAGTCTGAAATGGCGATGGGTTCGATCGACGCGGGAGGTTCGCGCCGAGGCAGCGTGACCGTGAATTCTGCCCCGCCGTCCGATGCGTTGGCCGCCGCGATCTCGCCGCCGTGCGCGCTCACCACCGCCTTGCAGATCGCCAGCCCGAGCCCGACGCCCGGCGTGGCGGACTCGGCCTGGCCACGGGTGAACTTGTCGAACAGCTGCTGCTCGTGGCCCCGCATGGCGTTCGGCAGGCCGGGGCCGTGGTCGCGCACCGTGAGCACCAGGCTCCTCGGCGTGACGCGCGCGCCGACCACGATCGGCGCCGCCCCGTACTTGGCGGCGTTCTCGAGCAGGTT